>NZ_JRMM01000088.1:0-18003 GCF_000972905.1 Mycobacterium sp. UM_Kg27 | reverse complement strand
ATGTGTATAAGAGACAGGTCCCCGGCCGCGGCCTCACGCAGCGCCGCCGCGATCGTGTCGCCACCGACATTGCGGTTGCCCAGCGGCGACAACTGCGGCCCGCCCGAGCCACTGACGATCGCCCCGGAGACCGTCACTACCGCGATCGCCGGCTTGGGCTTACGCCCAGGCAGGGTGGGCCCCGAACCGCCGGCCGTGGCGTGGGCATAGCGCCCCAGATACAGCCGCGGTGGTGCGTCGTCGTCGGCACCGGTGGTGTCCTGCGCACCGGCCAATACCGCGATCCGGTTGTAGGCCTCGTCGCGGAATCCGATCCGGTCGATCAGGCCCGAGGCCACCGCGTCGTCACGCAGCAGCGGCGCCTTGTCGGCGAGGGCATCTACCGCGCCGGCGTCCAGTTTCCGGGATTCGGCGACGGCCGCGCGCACCTGGGCGTGCAGGCTCTCCACCAACGCGGTGTCGGCCTCGCGGTGCGCGTCGGTGTAGGAGTCCTGGGTGAACAGATTGGCCGCCGACTTGTACTCGCCGCGGGCGACGAACTGCGCCTCGATGCCGGCCTTACCCAGCGCGCTGCGCAGGAAGGTCGCATTGGTGGCGAAGCCGATCAGCCCGACCGTCCCCGACGGCTGCATCCAGACCTCGCCGAACGCCGAAGCCAGGTAGTACGACAGCGTGCCCGGGTAGGTTTCGGCCCACGCCAGCGATGGCTTCACGGCCGCGAACTCGGCGATCGCCCCCCGCAGCTCCTGCACCGGTCCGGCGGCCGCCGCCGACAGCTGCACGCGGGCGATCAATCCCGCGACGCGCGGGTCCTCGGCAGCCCGGTGGATGGCGGCCACCACATCACGCAGCACCGGTGGCCGGCCACCGGATCGGATCAGGGCCAGCGGGTCGAAGGCACCGGTCTCGTGGGGCAGCTCCTGCAGGTCGAGTTCGAGGATGACGCCATCGGGCACGCCGTGGTGCCGGGCGGTGTCGATGCGACGGGCGACGCCGCGCAGGTCGTCCAGGCCGGGGACGCCGGTCAGCAAGGAGAACATGATTTTGAGCCTACCGGCGCGGCCGGACAGATCCGGGTCACCCGGTGCGCGCAAGAACTCGCCGTTGAACGCAGAATCGCACCCCACCGGGCCGGTGGAGTGCGATTCTGTAGCTTCGTCGCGCCGCGGCGATCTACAGCTCGGTGGCGGTGCCCCCGGCTGCGGTGATCTTGTCTCGGGCACTGCCGCTGAACTTGTGCGCGGTGACGTCGGCCTTGACTGTCAACTTGCCGTCGCCGAGCACCTTGACCAGGGTATTCTTCCGGACTGCGCCCTTGGCGACCAGCTCGTCGAGACCGATGGTGCCACCCTCCGGGAACAACCGGTTGATGTCACCGACATTGACGACCTCGTACTCGGTGCGGAACCGGTTACGGAAGCCCTTCAGCTTGGGCAGCCGCATGTGGATCGGCATCTGCCCACCCTCGAACCGGACCGGCACGTTCTTCCGTGCCTTGGTGCCCTTGGTGCCGCGACCCGCGGTCTTGCCCTTGGAACCCTCACCGCGGCCGACGCGGGTCTTCTTGGTGTTCGACCCGGGCGCTGGGCGCAGGTCGTGCAACTTGATGGTCATTCTGCTTCCTCCACTTGCACGAGGTGGTGAACAACCCGGATCAGCCCACGAGTCTGCGGGTTGTCCTCACGCACCACCGACTGGCGGATCTTGCGCAAGCCCAGGGTGCGCAGGCTCTCGCGCTGCTTCCAGCGCGCACCGATGGTGCCGCGGACCTGGGTGATCTTCAGGTTAGCCATGATTACGCCGTGCCTTCCCGCGCCGCGGCGGCAGCCAGAGCTTCGCTCTCGCGACGTGCCTTGAGCATCGCGGCCGGCGCAACATCTTCGATGGGCAAGCCACGACGGGCCGCCACCTCTTCGGGACGCTGCAGCATCTTCAGCGCGGCAACGGTGGCGTGCACCACGTTGATCGCGTTGTCGCTGCCCAGCGACTTGGACAGGATGTCGTGCACGCCCGCGCATTCCAGCACGGCACGCACCGCGCCGCCGGCGATCACACCGGTACCCGGGCTGGCCGGGCGCAGGAACACCACGCCGGCGGCCGCTTCACCCTGGACGGGGTGGGTGATGGTTCCACCGATCAGCGGCACCCGGAAGAAGCCCTTGCGGGCTTCCTCCACACCCTTGGCGATCGCGGCAGGCACTTCCTTGGCCTTGCCGTAGCCGACGCCGACCAAGCCGTGGCCGTCGCCGACGATCACCAAAGCGGTGAAGCTGAACCGGCGGCCACCCTTGACCACCTTGGACACCCGGTTGATCGCGACGACGCGCTCCAGGTAGTTGCTCTTGTCGCCGTCCCGGTTGTCGCGGCCGCCACGGCCGCCATCGCGGCCACCACGTCCACCGCGGTTGTCACGGTTGTCGCGCCCGTCGCTGCGGGGGGCACTGCCCGTGTCGGGACCTGCCGAGGAGGCCCCTGTCGGCTGCTCCGCCATCATGCGGTCCTTCCAGTCATCTTCACGTCAGTCATCAGAAGTTCAATCCGCCCTCGCGCGCCGCGTCGGCCAGCGCCGCAATGCGCCCACCGTAGGTGTAGCCACCGCGGTCGAACACCACGTTCTCGACGCCGGCGGCCTTGGCACGCTCAGCGATCAGCTGGCCGACCCGCACACTGTGGGCCTTCTTGTCGCCGTCCACACCCCGCACGTCGGCCTCGATCGAGGACGCCGCGGCCACCGTGTGACCAGCAAGGTCGTCGACCAGCTGGACGTGGATGTGCCGCGAGGAGCGGTGCACGACCAAGCGCGGACGCTCGGCGGTGCCGGACACCTTCTTGCGCAGCCGCGCGTGCCGACGAATCCGGTGCGCACGCCGAACCTCGGAGATGTTCTGCCCGACGGGTTTGCGGTCCGGGGTGCCTGTTTGTGATTGCGCCATGACTACTTACCTGTCTTTCCGACCTTGCGGCGAACCTGCTCACCCTCGTAGCGCACGCCCTTGCCCTTGTAGGGGTCGGGACGACGCAGACGGCGGATGTTCGCCGAGATCTGGCCGACCTTCTGCTTGTCGATGCCCGAGACCGAGAACTTGGTGGGCGTCTCCACCGCGAAGGTGATGCCCTCCGGAGCCTTGATCAGCACCGGGTGGCTGTAGCCCAACGCGAACTCCAGGTCGCTGCCCTTGAGCGCGACGCGGTAGCCGACGCCGAAGATCTCCATCTTGCGGACGTAGCCCTCCGACACACCGGTGACCAGGTTGGCCAACAGGGTGCGGCTCAGGCCGTGCAACGACCGGTTGCGCCGGTCGTCGTCCGGCCGGGTCACCACGAGGGCGCCGTCATCGTTGCGAGCAACGTTGATGGGCTCCGCCACCGCGAGCTCCAGGGTGCCCTTGGGCCCCTTGACCGAAACGTTCTGACCATCGATGGTCACGTCGACCCCGGCAGGAACC
This sequence comes from Mycobacterium sp. UM_Kg27, assembly GCF_000972905.1. Lineage (NCBI taxonomy): Bacteria > Bacillati > Actinomycetota > Actinomycetes > Mycobacteriales > Mycobacteriaceae > Mycobacterium > Mycobacterium sp. UM_Kg27. The sequence continues at coordinate 14,557 of NZ_JRMM01000088.1, read as the reverse complement.
GGGACCGGCTGCTTACCAATACGCGACATGTCTGCTACTCCCTCACCACACGTACGCGAGGACTTCGCCGCCCACGCCCTGCCTGGCCGCCTGACGGTCGGTGAGCAGACCCGAGGACGTGGAGATGATCGCCACGCCCAGGCCGCCGAGCACCCGTGGCAGGTTGGTCGACTTTGCGTAGACCCGCAGGCCCGGCTTGGACACCCGGCGCAGACCGGCGAGGCTGCGCTCCCGGTTCGGGCCGTACTTGAGGTTGACCACCAGCGCCTTGCCCACCCGGGCGTCTTCGACGTGGTAGTCGGTGATGTAACCCTCACGCTTGAGGATCTCGGCGATGTTCGCCTTGATCTTCGAGTGCGGCAGGGTCACCTCGTCGTGGTACGCCGAGTTGGCGTTACGCAGACGGGTCAGGAAGTCCGCGATCGGATCCGTCATAGTCATTTAGGCTGCTCCTCCACCCTCACCAGCTGCTCTTCTGCACACCGGGCAGCTCGCCGGCGTGCGCCATTTCGCGCAGGCAGATTCGGCACAGGCCGAACTTCCGGAGCACCGCGCGTGGGCGGCCGCACTTGTTGCAGCGGGTGTAGGCGCGCACCGCAAACTTGGGCTTGCGGGCCGCCTTGATAACCAACGCCTTCTTAGCCATGGTCAGTTCTCCTTGAACGGAAAGCCGAGCGCCCGCAGTAGCGCTCGTCCTTCGTCGTCGTTGGTCGCCGAAGTGACGACGGTGATGTTCATCCCCCGCGGACGGTCGATGGAGTCCACGTCGATCTCGTGGAACATCGACTGCTCGGCCAGCCCGAAGGTGTAGTTGCCGGAACCGTCGAACTGCTTGGCCGACAGTCCGCGGAAGTCGCGGATACGCGGCAGAGCGATCGAGGTGAGCCGGTCCAGAAACTCCCACATCCGGTCACCGCGCAGGGTGACCCGAGCACCGATCGGCATGCCCTCGCGCAGCTTGAACTGTGCGATGGACAGGCGGGCCTTACGGATCTCCGGCTTCTGGCCGGTGATCGCGGCCAGGTCGGTGACCGCGTTGTTGATCAGCTTGGCGTCCCGGGCGGCTTCGCCGACACCCATGTTCACCACGACCTTCACCACGCCCGGGATCTGCATCACGTTGGCGTAGTTGAACTGCTGCTGGAGCGAGTCACGAATCTCTTCGCGGTACTTCACCTTCAGCCGCGGCTGAATCTTCTCTGCAGTCGTCATCTCTAGATGTCCTTGCCGTTGCGCTTGGAGACGCGAACCTTCTTGCCGGACTCGGCGTCCACGCGGTAACCGATCCGGGTGGGCTGTCCGTCGGAGTCGACGACCATCACGTTGGAGACGTGGATCGGGGCCTCTTGGGTGACGATCCCGCCCGAGGAGGCGCCGGCCTGGTTGGCCGAGTTCGCGACGTGCTTCTTGATCCGGTTGACGCCCTGGACCAGCACGCGGTTACGGGTGGGGAAAGCCTGCAGGACCTTGCCCTTGGCACCCTTGTCCTTGCCGGCGATGACCAGGACGGTGTCGCCCTTATGGACCTTCATCTACAACACCTCCGGTGCCAGCGAGACGATCTTCATGAACTTCTTCTCGCGCAGTTCGCGACCGACCGGCCCGAAGATGCGGGTTCCGCGCGGGTCGTTGTCGGCCTTGATGATCACGGCCGCGTTCTCGTCGAACTTGATGTAGCTGCCGTCGGCGCGGCGACGCTCCTTGACGGTGCGCACCACGACGGCCTTGACGACATCACCCCGTTTGACGTTGCCGCCCGGGATGGCGTCTTTGACGGTTGCGACGATGACATCACCGATGCCTGCGTATCGCCGCGACGAGCCGCCGAGCACCCGGATGCACAAGATCTCCTTGGCGCCGGTGTTGTCGGCGACCTTCAACCGCGATTCCTGCTGAATCACCAGATCTCCTAAATAATCGAGTCGACGCGCGGCACGCCAAGCGGCATGCCGGATTCTCCCCGGTCGTGCATGGTCTTCTTCATTGCCGAAGTGCACGCAGGGCCAACTTGCGCTGGCCGAGGTCTGCTGACGGCAACCCCTTGAGCTTAGGCGACGGATCTCTCAACACCAAATTGCTGGCCAAGCGGGACGCAGGGCGCCAGCGCCTCCTGGGGACGACGGCCGCCGTTCTGGTCCAGGCCAGCCCTCTGCTCCAGCATCCCAACGACCCCGGGGCAGGTGGCGGCTAGCGCAGATCGGCCGCGCACCGAAACCCGATATGGCTGGTGGCGGTGTCCTGCGACTGCGGGGACCGGGCCGCGGGCCGGTAGCGGTGGCAGTACTCCGGCGCGCACAGATGCGATCCGCCCTTGAGGGTCTGACTGATATCCGGGTGGGCGGGGCCGGCCGGCGCGCAGCAGGCCTTCGGCGGGGTGTCGAGCCGGTGGTGGGCCGAGAACTCGGTGGCCGTCCACTCCCAGACGTTGCCGATCATGTCGACCAGTCCCCAATCGTTGGGCGGAAACGTGCCCACCGGCGAGGTCCCGGCCCAGCCCAGGGCGCCGTCGTTGCGGTAGGGAAAGTCGCCCTGCCAGGTGTTGGCCATCAACGCACCGCTCGGCTTCTCCTGCTGCCCCCACGCATAAGTGCTCGTGCTCCCGGCCCGGGCGGCGTACTCCCACTCGGCTTCGGTCGGCAATCGCCGCCCCGCCCACCGGGCGTACGCCGCCGCGTCGGGATAGGCCACCTGGACCACCGGGTGGTCCGGCTTGTCCTCGACGGAGCTGTCCGGTCCGAACGGATGCCGCCAGCTGGCGCCGGGGATCCAGCGCCACCACTGCCGCCAGTCGCGCAGGTCGACCGGTCCGTCACTGCGGTGAAACACCAGTGCGCCCGGTTCGGTGTCGCCGTACCGTGCGGCATCGAGTTCCTGCTCGGCCAGCGTCACATAGCCGGTTGCGGCGACGAATGCGTCGTACTGCGTGTTGGTCACCGGATGGCGTTCCAGCGCGAACGACTGCACCGCCACGGTGTGGATGGGCGCCTCTTCGGGGTAGAAACTCGTCGAGCCCATCCGGAACACCCCGGCCGGGATCTCGACGAGGTCCGTCAGCATCACATCAGTCTCGCGAAAATGCTGCCGCAACAGTCCTTTTCACATCCAGGTACGGCTCGCCGCTGACATCCACGGCGACGTCGGCGATGGTCCCGCCGGTGAAGGGGAACGGTGCACGGTACGCCGAAGACACCGCCTGGCCGGTGTTACGTCCGACGCTGACTCCACCACCGGCCAACGCGAACGCGCCCGGCTGGGCGACCATGTCGGGCAGGGTGGCGACCACCTCATCGTCGATGTACAACGAGGCCTCTCCGACCGGCGTGTGGCTGCCTTCGACCGTTCCGGTGCGCTCGAACCGGATTCCGAAAATGTGCTGACCCGACGGAATCGGACCGGGCGATGACAACCACTGTTCGCGCTCGCCGAGGAAGTTGTAGACGTAGTGCAGTTTGCCGTCCTGGACGAACAGTGCGTGACCGCCGTGCCGGGCGCCCTGCTTGAACAGCAGTCCCTCCGCAGCAGCGGAATCGACCGTGACACGCGCCAATACCGAGAATGACCGGCCACGCAGCTCCACGCACGCCCCCAACGGCACCTCGGCGGTGTTCGGGTAGTAGGTGTAGCCGTTACGGTCGCCGGACAGATAGGGCCGCTGGCGGGTGGTCATCTCGAAGATGTTCAAGTCCGCCAACGGCAAACCGTTGTACTTCTCGGCCTCGGCGAACCACAGCGCCTGCAGCTCTTCGAGTTTCTCCGGATGCTCTGCGGCCAGGTCGTGGCACTGACTGCGATCCTCCGCGAGGTGGTAGAGCTCCCACCGGTCGTCATCGAAGTGGCTCCAGCCCGACGGGGTCGCCGCATGCACCGTGTTGGCGAACCAGCCACGGTGCCAGATTCCGCGGGTGCCCAACATCGTGTAGAACTGGGTGTGCTTGCCGGTGTCCGCACCCGGATCAAGCAGCGCCGCTTTGAAACTCACGCCTTCCAGCGGTTGCTGGGCGACGCCGCGCACGGTCTCCGGCGGCGTGATACCGAGCAGGTCATAGACCGTCGGGGTCACGTCGCACACATTGACGTAGGTGTCGCGCACCTCGCCGCGCGCGGCGATACCGTTGGGCCAGCTGACGATCGCCGGGTCGGCGATGCCACCCTCATGGGAGGCATAGCGCTTGTAGAGCTTGTAGGGCGTGTTGAACGCCATCGCCCAACCGACCGGGTAGTGGTTGTAAGTCTCCGGACTGCCCAGCTGGTCGAAGAGCTTCATCGCCTCTTCGACCGTGTCGATGTAGCCGTTGAAGAACTTGTTCTCGTTGGGCGAGCCGTTCGGACCGCCCTCACCGCTGGCGCCGTTGTCGGAGATCACCACGACGATGGTGTTGTCGAGTTGACCGGACTCCTCCAGGTAGTCCAGGATCCGCCCGATCTGGGCATCGGTGTAGGTCTGGAAACCCGCGAACACCTCGGCCATCCGGGCGAACAGCCGTTTCTCGGAGTCATCGAGGCTGTCCCACGGGCGGACCGTGTCCAGCAGCGGCCAGGGCTGGCCGTCGGCACTGGTGACGCCGGCGTAGGGGTTGACCTCGGACAGCTCGGTGTCCTGCGGTACCAGCCCCAGCTTCTTCTGGTTGGCCAGCACGACCTCTCGGTACGCTTCGTAGCCCATGTCGAAGCGTCCGGCGTAGCGGTCGGCCCACTCGGCGAACACATGGTGCGGGGCATGGCCGGCACCCGGGCAGACGTAGCCGAACCAGGGCTTGCCGGGTGCGATGGTCTGCGCATCGCGGATGAATTCGATTGTCTTGTCGGCGATGTCCTTGGACAGGTGGTAGCCGTCCTCGGGTGTGGCCGGCGGCGCGACCGGGTGGTTGTCATACACCAGGTCCGGGTACCACTGGTTGGTCTCGCCGCCCATGAAGCCGTAGAACCGCTCGAAGCCCCGCTGGGTGGGCCAGTGCCGGCGGGTGGCGGCCAGGTTGGACTCTTCCAGCGGGGTCAGGTGCCACTTGCCGACACAGAAGGTGTTCCAGCCCTGTTCGGCGAGAACCTCGCTGAGCAGGGCGGTTTCGAACGGAATGCGCCCGCTGCAGTTGGGAAAGCCGTCGGTGAACTCTTCGATGGTGGCCATGCCGACACTGGTGGCGTTACGCCCGGTCAGCAGCGAAGCCCTGGTCGGAGAGCACAGGGCGGTGGTGTGGAACTGCGACAGTCGAACGCCACGCTCGGCGATCCGACTCATGGTGGGCATCTCCACCAGGCCGCCGAAGCAGTCCCAGGTGGCGATGCCGGTGTCGTCCCAGACCAGATACAACACGTTGGGCGCGCCTTCGGGAGCCGTCGGCGCCGCGAACGGCCCCCAGTCCGGCTCCGAATCCCGGATATCGAGACTGACCTTGCCCGTGAATTCCACCATTGCTCACTCCGTCGTCGACCCCCGGAACGGATGAGACACTACCGGCCCGGTGACGGCGCGGCAGCGTTTGAAGGCCGGGGCCGCTCGCGCGTCCTCGATGTTCGGTTGTCCCGGCCCGGCGGTGATCGGGCGGGCTCCTCGGAAGCGGCGGATCTTGGATGTTTGGCTCGCGCCCGCAGCGGGTCGCCCGGTCACCGCATTTTCATGCAGTCTGGGGGGAACCATGAGACGGACACATCGATGAGGGCGCAGCATTCATTGGGGCTCAATCTGTCCTGGCTGCGGGTGACCACGGTGTTTCTGATCGACATCGCCATCTTGTGGGTTGCCGGTCATTGGCCGGTGCAGCTCGGGCCTGCCGAACGCGCCTGGTGGCCGGCGGTGGGCCTGGCGGCCGTGCTCACCACGGCAGCACTGATCACCCACCGCAGGGTGCCGCTGACGGCAATCGCGCTGGCTCGGCTATTCGATGGATCCGCCGACGCCGACGCCGGCTGAAGCAGAAAGAGCGCAAGGGGCCCAAGCGGTTCGCGGCCACGTTCTGGATGTCGCCGCGCGACATCTGCACACAGAATCTGGAGAAGCTGTGGCTGCCGGAGACCGACACGACCGCGGTCACGGTGCGCCTGACGCGACACCAGGGCCGCACCCGGATCGCGGTGCTGGTGCGCTATCACAGCGCGAGCAGATTGCGCAGGAACGCGTCGGCCGGATTGAACCGTCTCAATGGCCGCCAATTGACGGCGTTGAGTACCAGCCTGCCGACGCCGAAACAACGCACCCTGGCGGTGCCGGCGCGAGTGCTCAACGGCCAGGATTCGGTGCAGGTTCCGCTCGGTGCCACCGCGCCGCAACCGTTGGCGCGCGTCACAGTACCGGCGTGACCTGACCCCAGGCACGACGAAGCCCCGCGACGCAGGTCGCGGGGCTCGGTCGTTACTACGGCGTCGTTACGACGGCGCCGAATTACTTGGCCTTTTCCAGGATCTCGACCAGGCGCCAGCGCTTCGACGCCGACAACGGACGGGTCTCCATCAGCGACACACGGTCGCCGATGCCGGCCGTGTTGTTCTCGTCGTGCGCCTTGACCTTCTTGGTGGTCCGGATGATCTTGCCGTACAGCGGGTGCTTCACGCGGTCCTCGAGCTCGACGACGATGGTCTTTTCCATCTTGTCGCTGACCACGTAGCCGATCTGGGTCTTGCGGCGGCCCCGCGGGGTCTCGGTGCGCGCAGTGTGCTTGGGACCCTTCTCCGCGGCGTTAGCCTTTGCAGCCTGTGCCATTACGATGCCTCGCCTTCAGAACCAGCGGGACCGGACGCCAGGCCCAGTTCCCGTTCGCGCAACACCGTGTAGATGCGCGCGATCTGGTGGCGCACCGTGCGGAGCCGACGGTTGTTGGTGAGCTGCCCGGTCGCCATCTGGAAACGCAGGTTGAACAGCTCCTCTTTGGACTCGCGCAGCTGCTCGACGAGTTCGTCGCCGTTCAGCTCGCGCAGTTCGCCAGCGGTAACTCCCACTGCCATCAGAACTGCTCCTCTCGGGTCACGATGCGCGCCTTGATCGGCAGCTTGTGGATCGCCCGGGTCAGTGCGGCGCGGGCAATGGCCTCATTCGGGTAGCTCAGCTCGAACAGCACCCGGCCCGGCTTGACGTTGGCTACCCACCATTCCGGCGAGCCCTTACCGGAACCCATGCGGGTCTCGGCGGGCTTCTTGGTCAGCGGACGGTCCGGGAAGATGTTGATCCACACCTTGCCGCCACGCTTGATGTGCCGGTTGATGGCGATACGAGCCGACTCGATCTGCCGGTTGGTGACGTAGGCGTGCTCCAGTGCCTGGATGCCGTACTCACCGAACGTCACCGCGGTGCCGCCGCTGGCGATACCGCGCTGCTTGGGGTGGTGCTGCTTGCGGTGCTTGACCTTACGGGGAATCAACATGACTAGCTCTCCGTGCTCTGCGTTGCCTGCGGCTCCGCGGTCACTGCGCTTTCCTGGACCGTTTCTGCAGCAGCGGTGTTCTCGGTGCTCTCAGCGGCCCGCCCGGCGTCGGTGCTGGTCGCGGTGGTACCCGAGGCGCCGCTGCGGCGCGGGCGGGTGCCTGTCGGGCGCTCCCGGCGCGGACGGTCGGCCGACGGTGCGGCAGCGGCCAGCTCGCGCTTGCCACCGACGATGTCGCCCTTGTAGATCCAGACCTTGACGCCGATCCGGCCGAAGGTGGTCTTCGCCTCGTACAGCCCGTAGTCGATGTCGGCCCGCAGCGTGTGCAGCGGCACCCGGCCTTCGCGGTAGAACTCCGAGCGGCTCATCTCAGCTCCGCCCAGACGACCCGAGCACTGCACCCGGATGCCCTTCACGTTGGGCTGACGCATCGCCGACTGGATCGCCTTACGCATCGCGCGACGGAACGCCACGCGGTTGCTCAGCTGCTCGGCAACGCCCTGGGCCACCAGCTGCGCCGTCGACTCCGGGTTCTTGACCTCGAGGATGTTCAGCTGCACCTGCTTGCCGGTCAGCTTCTCCAGGTCGGCACGGATCCGGTCGGCCTCGGTGCCGCGGCGGCCGATGACGATGCCCGGGCGAGCTGTGTGGATGTCCACGCGGACCCGGTCACGGGTGCGCTCGATCTCGACGTCGGCGATGCCGGCGCGCTCGAGGCCACTCGACAGCAGCCGGCGGATCGCCACGTCTTCCTTGACATAGTCCGCGTACTGCTTGTCGGCGTACCACCGCGACTTCCAGTCGGTGGTGATCCCGAGCCGGAAGCCGTGCGGGTTGATCTTCTGGCCCATTACTCCGAGCCCTCCTTCGCGTCGGACGTCTCAGGCGCCTTCTTGGTTGCCGCCTTCTTGGCGGGCGCCTTCTTCGCCGCCGCTTTCTCAGTCGTCTTCTCGGCAGCCTTGGCTGCAGAAGCCTTCTTCGCCGGCGCCTTCTCGGTCGCCTTGGCCGCCTTGGTGGCCGGGGCCGTCGCAGCGGCGGCCTTGCTGCCCTGTGCACGGCGCGCCCGGGCAGCGCTGGCCGACTGCGCCGAACCGCCGCCGGAGGACGGCCGGCTCTCCACCACCACAGTGATGTGGCTGGTGCGCCGACGGATCCGGTACGCACGCCCCTGGGCGCGCGGCTTGATCCGCTTGGCGGTCGGGCCCTCGTCGGCGTAGACGGAGGCCACCACCAGGGTGGACGGGTCCAGGCCGTTGTTGTTCTGGGCGTTGGCCGCCGCGCTGGCGATGACCTTGGCCACCGGCAGGCTGGCCTGCTGCGGTGCCCAGCGCAGGATGTCCAACGCGTCGGACACCGACTTGCCGCGGACCAGGTTGATCACCCGGCGGGCTTTGCTGGCCGAGATACCCACATGGCGGGCCTTGGCGACAGCGGACGGAAATTCAGTCGTGGCACTCACCGGCGCTTAGCCTTCCGGTCGTCTTTGATGTGTCCCTTGAAGGTGCGCGTCGGAGCAAATTCGCCGAGCTTGTGCCCGACCATCGACTCGGTGACGAATACCGGGACATGCTTGCGGCCGTCGTGTACGGCGAACGTGTGCCCGATGAAGTCCGGGATGATCGTCGACCGACGTGACCAGGTCTTGATGACCTGCTTGGTGTTCTTCTCGTTCTGGACGTCGACCTTCTTGAGCACATGCTCGTCGACGAACGGACCCTTCTTGAGGCTGCGTGGCATCGCTTTCCCTCCGATTCCTAGCGCTTCTTGCCGGTGCGCCGGCGTCGGACGATGAGCTTGTCGCTGGGCTTGTTCGGCCGGCGGGGGCGACCCTCCGGCTTGCCCCACGGGCTGACCGGGTGCCGGCCGCCGGAGGTCTTGCCCTCACCACCACCGTGCGGGTGGTCCACCGGGTTCATGACGACGCCACGGACGGTGGGGCGCTTGCCCTTCCACCGCATACGTCCGGCCTTACCCCAGTTGATGTTGGCCTGCTCGGCGTTGCCCACCTCGCCGACAGTGGCGCGGCAGCGCACGTCGACGCGGCGGATTTCACCGGAGGGCATACGCAGCGAGGCGTAGGCGCCTTCCTTACCCAGCAGCTGAATGCTGGACCCAGCGGAGCGGGCCAGCTTGGCGCCGCCGCCCGGGCGCAGCTCCACGGCGTGCACCAGGGTGCCCGCGGGGATGTTGCGCAGCGGCAGGTTGTTGCCCGGCTTGATGTCGGCGTTGGCGCCCGACTCGACCACGTCGCCCTGCGACAGACCCTGCGGGGCGATGATGTAGCGCTTCTCGCCGTCCAGGTAGTGCAGCAGTGCGATGCGGGCGGTGCGGTTCGGGTCGTACTCGATGTGCGCGACCTTGGCGTTGACGCCGTCCTTGTCGTGGCGACGGAAGTCGATCACGCGGTAGGCACGCTTGTGACCGCCACCCTTGTGCCGGGTGGTGATCCGGCCGTGGGCGTTACGCCCACCGTGGCCGTGCAGCGGCCGAACCAGCGACTTCTCCGGGTGAGAGCGGGTGAGCTCAGCGAAATCGGAGACGCTGGCACCGCGACGACCGGGGGTCGTCGGCTTGTACTTGCGGATTCCCATGTCAGTTAGATCTCTCTCTCACTCCGGTCAGGCCGGTGCGGCGAACAGGTCGATCGGCTTGCTGCCGGGCGCCAGAGTCACAATGGCGCGCTTGGTGTCCTTGCGCTTGCCGTAGCCGGTCCGGGACCGCTTGCGCTTGCCCGGCCGGTTCGCGGTGTTCACCGACGCAACCTTGACCGCGAAGATCTTCTCGATCGCGATCTTGATCTGCGTCTTGTTGGTGTCGGGGTGCACGACGAACGTGTACACGTTGTTCTCGATCAGCCCGTAGGACTTCTCGGAGATGACCGGCGCGAGGATGATGTCGCGGGGATCGGTGATGGTCGCCATCAGGCCGAAACCTCCTCGGTTTTGGCGGTGTGAGCCTCGATGTAGGAGTTCAGCGCCTCGACACTGAACACCACGTCGTCGGCCCGCAGCACATCGTGGGTGTTGAGCTGGTCCGGGGACAGGATGTGCACACCCGGCAGGTTGCGCACGCTCTTGGCGCCCGTCTCGTCGGCCCGGCCGATGACCACCAGCACCTGCTTGCGGTCGGTGATCGAACCCAGGAACGTCTTGGCGTCCTTGGTCGACGGGGTCTGTCCGCTCACCAGCTCGGTGACCGCGTGGATCCGGCCGTTGCGCGCCCGGTCCGACAACGCTCCACGCAGGGCGGCGGCGATCATCTTCTTGGGGGTGCGCTGGCTGTAGTCGCGCGGCTTGGGGCCGTGCACCACGCCACCACCGGTGAACTGCGGCGCCCGGGTCGAACCCTGGCGGGCCCGGCCGGTTCCCTTCTGCCGGTAAGGCTTACGGCCACCGCCGCTGACCTCACCGCGGGTCTTGGTCGAGTGCGTACCCTGACGGGCCGCGGCCAACTGAGCGATCACCACCTGGTGCATGAGCGCGATGTTGGCGGGAGCGTCGAACAGCTCGGCGGGCAGCTCAACCGAGCCACTCTTCTTGCCGTCCGGAGTCTTGACGTCAATCTTGATGCCGGCCATTACTTCTCACCCTTTTTGATCGCGCTGCGGACCAGAACCAGCCCACCGTTGCGGCCCGGAATGGCGCCCTTGATCAACAGCACACCGTTCTCGGCGTCAACCTTGTGCACCACCAGGTTCTGAGTGGTGACCCGGTCGCTGCCCATCCGGCCCGACATCCGGGTGCCCTTGAACACCCGGCCCGGGGTGGAGCAGCCACCGATCGAGCCCGGCCGGCGGTGCACGGCCTGAGCGCCGTGACCGGCGCCCTGACCGCGGAAGCCGTGCCGCTTCATGGTGCCGGCGTAACCCTTGCCCTTGGAGGTTCCGGTGACGTCGACGTAGGCGCCGTCGGCGAAGATCTCAGCGGTCAGCTCCTGGCCGACCTCGTAGGCGGCTGCAGCGGCCTCGTCGTCGAGTCGCAGCTCGGCGAGGTGACGGCGGGGGTTCACACCCGCAGCGGCGTACTGACCGGTGACCGGCTTGTTCACCTTGCGGGGGCTGATCTCGCCGTAAGCGAGTTGGACGGCGCTGTAGCCGTCGCGCTCCGGGGTACGGATGCGGGTCACCACGTTGGGCCCGGCCTTGACGACCGTGACCGGCACGACCTTGTTGTTCTCGTCGAACACCTGCGTCATGCCCAGTTTGGTACCCAAAATACCTTTGCGTGCCATGGTTTTCGGTGCTCCTACTGAATGTTGACGTCGACGCTGGCCGGCAGATCGATGCGCATCAAGGCGTCAACGGTCTTCGGCGTGGGATCGAGGATGTCGATCAGCCGCTTGTGGGTGCGCATCTCGAAGTGTTCCCGCGAGTCCTTGTACTTGTGCGGGGACCGGATGACGCAATACACGTTCTTTTCGGTCGGCAGCGGCACCGGGCCGACTACGGACGCACCGGTACGAGTGACCGTCTCAACGATCTTGCGCGCCGAGGCGTCAATCGCCTCGTGGTCGTAGGCCTTGAGCCTGATGCGGATCTTTTGTCCCGCCACGCTTCTGCTACCTCACTCCTGCAAAGGGGGTTCGTTTTTCGAACCCTTCGTGCCCCAGCTCGTCTGTTTCGGACCCGTGGGTCCGGTGTCGACACTGCGCTGGGCGCTGCCGCCGCTGTTTACCTGTCCTGGTCCACCGGTCCCCGCGGTCGGGCGTGTCGCCCTCACACGGACCCGTGCACGGCGAAAAAGCTCCGTACCGCGAGAATGGGACCGGACGCGCCCGGGTGGGCGCTGGTCGTATGCCCAGCCAGGGACAACCCCGGCGCAGGCGAACCTGAATAGTATGCCCCAGATCGGGTCAGCGGCCAAATCCCCGCGGTTTGGCGACGCTCGACGAAGGAGAGCCGACTCTGGAACCGCGGCATCAACCCCGCGATCGAGCTCCCGAGCCTTCGGCCCGGCTGCCCCCGAGCCGCCCGCCCGCTGAACTTACTTGCCGGTAAGGTAGCTCGATGTGACCGGATCTACCAGTACTTATCAGGCCTGGCGACGGCTGGCGGGGATCCCCGGCGGCACTCGACTGTTCTCTGCCGCGGCGATGGCCCGGGTCCCCTACTTCGCGTCGGTGCTGCCGCACGTGGTGCGGATGGAGCCCGGGCTGGCAGAAGTGCTGGTGCCCAAGTGGCCCTTCGTGAAGAACGTCTAGTTCTCATCACGGTCAGTTCGTTTTCCGCCGGTCGCCGCAGTTCCGGCAGCCCGGACCCGGACGGGCAGGCAACTACCGAACGGGCGTTACCCAGGTGGTGATGTCTGCGTGCACGACTTCAATACCGCCGCGATCGGTGATGCTGACCGGCACCACCAACTCGACCCCCTCGGCGATGCCCTCGAAATCCGGAGGGTCGAGTCGGGCGGTGGCCCGCAGCGAGGTGGTCGCCTTGGCCAGGTACTGGACGGTCATCGCCTTCGGAATCCAGCGGTGACTGGACGGCACGGTGGCCTCCATCAGCATCCCCATGGCAACCTCGGCGGCGTTACAAGACGCAATGGCGTGCATGGTCTTCAGATGGTTGTGCACCATCGTCCAGTTCGGGACGTCAATCTCAGCCAGACCTGGCTCCATGCTCCTGATATGCGGCAGCACGGTCGTGAAATACGGTGCGCGGGCCATGACCGCTGCGGAGAATAACCGGCTGCCGCCGGGGTAGGCAGACAGTCTCTGCCACATCCGGTAGGCAGTGCTGGGACGACCTGTCATGACGACACCCTACTGCGAAGTAAGTTCACCCGCGCGTGTGCGGTCAACACTGGCCACGAGCACAGACGAGACCCGATCCTGCAACGGAGCTGGACCGTCCACCCACCACATTCTGTATCGGCTTTTGCGCCATTCTTGTGACTTGTTGACCGCCAACTTGGCGACGGCCACAGGACAATCCAGCAGCCCACGTGTGCGCTCCGCCCATCGCTGACCTGCGCTGGGACACCAGTCGAGTGGAAATTTCACGGCTCCACACATAGCCGGGAGATGAGACGGGAGTGGTACCGGACCCACAAGGCCAGTCAGGCCGTCCCAACCGGGATGGCGGTCTGCTCGCCAAGAGACCGAATACCAGTCAGCACGCGGCTCACACGGGAACGTGTCTGGTCGCCAGGTAGATAGGATTCGACGACATCGAAGTCCGCCATGACGCGCAGCTCAGGATCGTTCATCAACCTAGTGACTTCCAGCGCGACTTTGCTCTCCATCACACCAGCAGTGAAGGCTGGCCCTTCGTCCGGCCTGAAATAGAGAGTGCCGAGAGACCAGCGAAAGCCGTCGATAGTGCCCACCCTGTGTTCCTGGCGGCGCTTCTCCTGGGCCACTTCCAGCTCAATCCGCAACCGGACCGCACCATCGTTTGTGAGTTCGAGGCCTGCTGCCCCGACCCGTCTCTGGCGGATCATCCCGCGAACCGCCCACCCACCCTGCTGAGAGGCATTGGCCACGCGTTTCAGCGCGGTCCGCGCCTTGATCGGCAGTTCGGCAATCTCCGCCGCGAGCGGTGTATCGAGGTCGGGATCGCTAGCGTGCGCGAGGATCGATGCCACCGTGCGCAACGCGTCCGAGTCGACGGTCGATGCCGCAGTCTCGTCGTCGACTGTTTGGCCGTCGGAAACCTCGGGTATCGCCACGCGCATCACCACCCGAACCGATCCCGGTGTCGTGCCCTCAATCAGCAGATTGTCGCGGTACCGTTTGCGGCCTGCGCGCGCCTTGGCGGTCTCCTTGACCGCGTCACTGATGCCACTCACGAACAGCGAGAACTGTCGTGCATTGGCGGCGTTCTTCTCGATGCCGGGACCAATCAGGTGAAGGTCCACTTCTGCCTGCTCCGGCCCGACCTCACGCTCATAGATATTGATCAAGTCGGCATCATTGCCGACGATCCCGGCACGGATCGACTCGCGCACCGCACGATCGGAGTTAGGGTCACCCGAGGAGTAGTGCAGCGCATCGAGCAGCGATGCCTCAAGCTCACGGTCGACAGCCATTACGCACTCACCTCCAAATAACCCTTACGGACACCTGGAACCACATTGTGCTGCTGATCGCGCACTGACGACCACCGAAAGTCCCAGACGATAGCGTCCCGCTGATTGGTGGACTTCGGATCTGGCGTGGTTCACGCGTTGCGATCAACGAGTCATGTTGAACGCTAGGCGATTTGG
>NZ_JRMM01000087.1:0-18203 GCF_000972905.1 Mycobacterium sp. UM_Kg27 | reverse complement strand
ATGTGTATAAGAGACAGGTGCGGGGGCCTTGGTCGCCGACGCCGCCGTCCCGCGCTGGGGGTCCCCCGAGGAGATGGCTGAGCTGATGGCGTTCTGCGTCAGTGCCAAGGCGGGCTATCTCACCGGCACCGACATCCTCAACGACGGCGGCGTGGTCGCCTCGATGCGAGAGCGAGCGCGACTGTCGGGCGCCGGCTGAGGGCCGTCGCAGATTTGCCTGCGTCGAATATTCGACGTACTTTTCGAAAGTGTGACGGCAGCGATCGGTGAGGACGGCACGATGCGTCCGGTCTCCTCGCCGCCGACCGAGCGGGTTATGCGGATCCTGGAGTTGCTGACCGCCGACCCGGAACGGCACTGCTCCCTGTCGGAGATCTCCCAGACCCTGGGCATCAGTCACGGCACCTGCCACGCGATCCTCGCCACCCTGGCCAGCCGGCAGTGGCTTGTACGGGACCGGCGGTCGGGCGGATATTCTTGGGGCCCCGCCCTGGCGGCACTGGCTCGCCCCATCAACCGGCAGGCCTTCCGGCCGGAGCTGCAGCGGCTTTTCGGCGCGGTCGGCCGCCAGGTGATCCTCGGTGCTCGCCAGGGCGCGACCGTGGTGGTGACCGACTCGGTCGGGGAGTCGATCGCCGGTCTCCGGCTGGGCGCCGGCTTCCGGATACCGCTGGTGGCGCCGTTCGGCCGTGAGTTCATCGCCGGCGCAGGCGAACCGGTCAGGAAAGAATGGGTCAGTGGGCTGGGCGCACCGTCGCCGCGGTTGCGGCGACGGCTGGCCGCCGTGGTCGACGAGGTCGGCCGGCGAGGCTACGCGATCGACCGGATGAGCCGCGAATACGTCCGGGTGTACTCGGCGCTGCAGGCGCTGGCGGCCGATGGCGAGCCTGACGAGATCACCGCGCGGTTGGCCACGGCTTTCGCCGATCTCACCGAGGTTGACTACCTGCCCGAGGAACTCGGCAACGCCGAGCGGCATCCGATCGCCAGTGTCTCGGCTCCGGTCCGCGACATCGACGGGACGGTGACGATGTCGGTGGGAGTCGCCCCCTTCGCTGCCCTGACCGCCGCGGAGGTGGCCGAGCTCGGTACCGCCGTGCGAGAGACCGCCGCACGTATCCAATCCCAGTGGATTGCACGCGGAGAACATGAGGAGAGCTCGTGAGCGTGACGCTCAGTGCCGAACAACGCCAGCTCGGCGAGTCGTTGCGGCAGTTCGCCGGCCGGCACGCACCGATGGCCGACACCCGCAAGGCCTTCGATGCGCTGGCTGCCGGGGAACTGCCGTCGTGGTGGGATGACTTGGTCGCCAATGGGTTTCACGCGATTCACCTTCCTGAAGAGTGCGGCGGGCAGGGCGGCGGGCTGCTCGACGTCGCCGCGGTACTGGAGGCCGCGGGAACAGTTTCTGTGCCGGGTCCGCTGCTGCCGACGGTGACCGCCGGCGCGGTCGGTCTGCTCGCCGAGGCCACGCCGGCACGGGAGGAGTACCTGCGTGCCCTTGCCGCCGGTGCGCCGGCGACCGTCGTGCTTGGTGGGCAATCGGATTTCGCCGCGCGGCGCGCCGACGACGGCTGGCTGATCAGCGGTGCATCCGACGTGATCTCCGGTGCCCGCTCGGCACGCCTGGCACTGATCTGCGCTCGCTGTGAGGACGGAACGGACCTCTGGGTGGTCGTCGACTCCGACCGGGCGGTGACCCAGCCGGTGGCCGGCACCGATCTGCTCACCGATCTGGCCACCATCACCCTGGCTGATCACCCGGTCCGCGCCGGCGACGAACTGGCCGGGATCGACACCGAGCGTGCGGAGTACCTCGCCGTCGGCCTCGCCGCGGCGGTGTGTGCCGGCATCGCCGGCTGGTGCGTCGAGGCGGCCACCGCGCATCTGCACACCCGCGAACAGTTCGGCGTCCGGATCGGTACATTCCAGGCATTGCAGCACCAGGCCGCCATGTTGCTGGTCAGCGCCGAGCTGGCCTGTGCTGCAGCGTGGGACGCACTGCGAGCCGCTACCGACTCCGTTGAACAGCACCGCATCGCCGCCGCCACCGCGGCGTTGACGGCGGTGGCGCCGTGTCCGGACACCGTGTTCGACACCTTGACGATGTTCGGCGCGATCGGGTTCACCTGGGAACACGATCTGCACCTGTATTGGCGCCGCGCCACCAGCATCGCCGCTTCGATCGGCGCCGCCACCGACTGGGCGCGCCGGCTCGGCGAGCTGACCGTTGCGCGGCAGCGAGACTTCACCGTAGATCTCGGCGGCGCGGAAGCCGACTTCCGGGCGAGGGTCGCCGCGACTCTCGACGCCGCCCAGAAGCTGGCCAACGACGGTCCGGGACGCCAAGGCGACTACCCGCACTTCGAAACGGGCCCGCAGCGGACGCTGATCGCCGAGGCCGGACTGATCGCCCCGCAGTGGCCCGCGCCGTGGGGACTGGATGCCTCCCCGTTGCAGCAGCTGATCATCATCGAGGAGTTCGCCAACCGGCCCGGGCTGGTCCGGCCGTCACTGGGAATCTCCGAATGGATCTTGCCGTCGCTGGTACGAGCCGCACCGGCTGCGCTGCAGCGGCGGCTGATTCCCCCGACCCAGCGCGGCGAACTCGCCTGGTGCCAGCTGTTCTCCGAGCCCGGTGCCGGCTCCGACCTGGCGTCGCTGACCACTCGCGCGGTCAAGGTCGACGGCGGATGGCGCATCAACGGCCACAAGATCTGGACCTCGGCGGCGCAGCGCGCCGACTATGGCGCACTGCTGGCCCGTACCGACCCCGCGGCGGCCAAGCATCGCGGGATCGGCTATTTCATCGTGGACATGCGCTCGCCGGGCATCGAAATCCAGCCGATCGTGATGGCCACCGGGGCAGCCGAATTTAACGAAGTGTTCCTCACCGATGTCTTCGTACGCGACGAGATGCTGCTGGGGGAGCCCACCGAGGGTTGGCAGCTGGCGATCGCCACCATGGCCGAGGAGCGCACCGCCATCAGCGGATACGTCGAGAACGACCGGGCCGTGGCGCTGCGGGCCATCGCCGCGGCCCCGGGCCGATCGCGCGATGACGCACTGCGCGCGTTGGGCGAGCTCGACGCCTACGCCAACGCGATCCGGGGGCTCGGGGTGCGCGAGACCATCAGGCTGCTGGACGGCGAGGGCATGGGGGCCTCGTCGAGCATCGCGAAAGTGGCGATGAACGTGCTGCTGCGCCGCACCTTCCACGCCACCTTGGCAACCGTCGGGCGACTGGCGATGGTTGCCGATTCCGACCCGGCCGTCGTCGAGCCGTATCTGTTGTCGCCGGCCGAGCTGATCGGCGGCGGTACCAAGGAAATTCAGCTGAACATCATCGCGCAGATGATTCTCGGCCTGCCCCGCAAATGAGATAAAGGACGGCTGCATGGGACTACGTGGAGACGCCGCGATCGTCGGCTATGTCGAGTTGCCGCCGGAACGGATGAACAAGGCCGCTCCGGCCCCGTTCACGCTGGAGCAGTGGGCCGAACTGAGCGCGGCAGCGCTGGCGGACGCGGGCCTGCCCGGCGAACTCGTCAACGGCATCGTCACCTCGCACCTGGGTGAATCCGAGATCTTCGTACCGTCCACGATCGCCGAATACCTGGGTGTTGGAGCGCGGTTCGCCGAGATCGTCGACTTGGGCGGGGCCAGTGCCGCGGCCATGGTCTGGCGCGCCGCGGCGGCAATCGAACTGGGCATCTGTGATGTGGTGCTGTGTGCGCTGCCGGCCCGCTACATCACCCCGATGTCGGAGCGTAAGCCCAAGCCACTGGTCGACGCCATGTTCTTCGGGTCCTCGAGCAACCAATACGGTTCTCCGCAGGCCGAGTTCGAGATTCCCTACGGCAACCTGGGGCAGAACGGCCCCTACGGCCAGGTCGCCACTCGCTACGGTGCCGTCTACGGCTACGACGAACGGGCGATGGCCAAACTGGTCGTCGATCAGCGCGTCAACGCCAATCACACCGAAGGCGCCATCTGGCGCGACACTCCGCTGAGCGTTGAGGACGTGCTGGCCAGCCCGGTCATCGCCGATCCGCTGCACATGCTGGAGATCGTGATGCCCTGCGTCGGCGGCGCCGCGGTGGTGATCGCCAGCCCCGAGGTCGCCAAGCGAGCCCGCAACCGTCCGGTCTGGATCAAGGGATTCGGCGAACACGTGCCGTTCAAAACGCCCACATACGCCGCAGATCTACTGGCGACTCCCATCCGCGAGGCCGCCGACACCGCCTTCGCCATGACGGATCTGACGCGTGCGGACATGGACATGGTCTCCATCTACGACTGCTACACGATCACCGTGCTGTTGTCGCTGGAGGACGCGGGTTTCTGCGAGAAGGGCAAGGGCATGCAGTTCCTCGCCGATCACGACCTGACCTTCCGTGGCGACTTCCCGCTCAATACCGCGGGCGGTCAGCTCGGATTCGGCCAGGCCGGCCTGGCCGGCGGTATGCACCACGTCTGCGACGCCACCCGCCAGATCATGGGCCGGGCCGGGGCCGCACAGGTGGCCGACTGCAACCGGGCCTTCGTCTCGGGCAATGGCGGGATCTTGTCGGAACAGACAACCCTCATCCTGGAAGGGGACTGAAACCGATGACCACCTTTGAGCGGCCGATGCCGGTCAAGACGCCCACCACCGCGCCGTTCTGGGATGCGCTGGCGCAGCATCGCATCGTCATCCAATATTCACCGTCTACCGAGAGCTACGTGTTCTATCCGCGGGTTCGGGCGCCGCGCACTCTGGCCGATGATCTGGAATGGCGCGAGATCTCCGGGATGGGCACGCTGTATTCCTTCACGGTGGCCCGCCGGCCGGTCGGGCTGCACTTCGCCGATGCCGTTCCGCAGCTGTTGGCGATCGTCGAATGGGATGAGGGCCCGCGGTTCTCCACCGAACTGGTCAACGTCGATCCCGCTGATCTGGTGGTGGGGATGCGGGTGCAGCCGGTGTTCTGCGACTACCCGGACCACGATGTCACGATGCTGCGCTACGAACCGGCTCCGAGCCGTGGCTGACCACACCGCGGCCCAGATCGAGGCGATCAAACGCCTGAAGTCTCGCTACTGCCGGTACCTGGACACCAAAGACTGGGTGGCCTGGCGCACGCTGTTCGCCGATGACTTCGTCGGTGACACCTCGCGTGCGGGTGGCAAAGTCATCACTGGCGCCGACGAATTCGTGGCTTTCACCCGCAAAAGCCTGCGAGACCAGCCCACTGTCCACCAGGTCCACGCGCCCGACATCGAATTGGACTCGCCGACCACGGCACACGGGGTGTGGGCGCTGGAAGACGTGGTGCGGTTCGGTCCCGGCGTCAACCTGCGCGGCTACGGCCACTACACCGAGACGTATGAAAAGGTCGACGGCGACTGGCGAATCAAGACCTTGACGCTGACCAGGCTGCGCGAGGACGTTTTCAATGCGGTGTTCGCGGTCTACCTCTCGCCGCGTGTCCGATCGCTGCTGGCCAGAGTCGCCGGCCGGTTCATCAACTGAGCGCCTGATGCGCCTGCCCGGGACCCCTGTAGGCCATACTGAATGGATTACCGGAATGGCTATAGTATAGGCGCCGGGGTGGATCCCGGGTCGTCGTGTCCAAACAAGGGGAGTGTTCGTGGAGATCGAGAACAAGCGCGCGATCATCGTCGGTGGCGCATCGGGTTTCGGTAAGGCGACAGCGGAGCTGTTGGCCAAACGCGGTGCCCAGGTGGCGGTCTTGGACCGGCCGCAGTCCAAGGGCAAGGAAGTGGCCGAGTCGATCGGCGGCCTGTTCTTCGAAGCCGACGTCACCGACTTCGCCGGTACCGAGCGGGTACTGAACGAGGCGGTCGAGGCGTTGGGCGGGCTGCATATCGCGGTCACCACCGCCGGTGGCACCACCGCAGGAGGCGGTATCGGTGAACGAACCATCAAACGAGACGGGCCGCACGACCTGGAGGCGTTTCGCAGCACGCAGGATCTCAACGTCGTCGGTACCTTCAACGTCAGTCGGCTCGCAGCCTGGCATATGAGCACCAATGAGCCCGAAGACGATGAGCGCGGCGTGATCATCAATACGTCCTCGATCGCGGCGTTCGAAGGCCAGATCGGGCAGATCGCCTACACGGCATCCAAGGCCGCCATCGCCGGGATGTGCCTGACGATGGCCCGTGACCTGGGTGGTGTCGGCATCCGGGTGCTGGCGATCGCGCCCAGCCTGTTCGCCACCGGCCTCACCCAGGGCATCCCCGACGAGTTCGCGGCCGTGCTGACCAAGGATGCGGCGTTCCCCAAGCGGTTGGGCCGTCCGGAGGAGTACGCCAAACTGGCGGCCGCCATCGTCGAGAATCCGATGCTCAACGGCCAGTGCATTCGTCTGGACGGCGGTCAGCGCTTCGCGCCGAAGTGATACGGCGTTGACTCTGCGGTCAGGGCGGTGAATTACGTTGTGTCGCAGCCCTGACCGCAGTGTCGACACTAAGCACCGGCGAGCGCCGGTGGCTTTAGGGCGGCCGGATCAGGGTTGGCGATCGGCAAGCCCATGAACCGGCGGGCGTTGTCACCCATGAAGTCATAGGTGCGCCGGACATCCATCCCCTCGGCGTAGCGCCAGAACCCCTTCGGCTCGGCCAGGCCCTCGGGATGCGGGTAGTCCGACCCGAACAGCACCTTGTCCCAGCCAACGGTGTCCACCACGTCGGAGATGCGGCCCTCCCAGAACGGGCTGACCCAGATATTGCGCCGGAACACGTCGTGCGGATGCTCTGGAAAATTCTGCGGCATCTTCTTGTACAGGTCGCCGAAGTCGTGAAACAGCGGCCCGATCCACGAGCTGCCATTCTCCACGCTGGCGATGCGTAGCTTGGGGAACCGGGTCAGGGTGCCATGACAGATCAGCGCGGTGATCATGTCGGCGATCTCGCGGTGCCCCAGCACCATCCAGCGGAAGGCGCTCTGCGTCATGAAGTTCTGCGTGTACGGCGGCTCCCAGCGACCGACGTACTCGTCGAGCGGCGGGAAACTGGCATGCAGCACGATGGGCAGACCGGCGGCCTCCACGTCACGCCAGAACGGGTCGAACTCCGGCAGCGCCGGGGAGCGCCAGCCGCGGATACCGTTGACCGGGCCGGGTTTGATCAGCGCCACCTTGGCGCCCTGCGCCAGGATGTACTCCAGTTCCCGCTGCGCGCCCTCGACCTCGGACAGATTGATGATCGGCGTAGAGAACACCCGACCCTGGTAGTCATAGGACCAGTGCTCGGCCATCCACTGGTTCAGGGCGTGAATGATTGCCAGGGTGAGCTCCGGGTCGTCGGCGCTGGAATGCTCGACCAGGCTGGCCAAGGTCGGGTAGTTCAACGCTTCGGTGACGCCCTGGCGGTCCAGTTCGGCGACCCGATCCGGCGGGTTGCGGGTGGCCGGCGGTGCCGCGATGGCCGGGCCTTGCATTTCGCGCAGGGTCAGGCCCTCGGTGTTCTCCCCGGCGAAGAACTTTTCGTGTGCGCCCGGCGCGGCGACCCGCTCGAAGGTGGGGTTGGGGATGAAATCGCTGACCTTGCCGTTGATGATGATCCTGGTCTGGCGGCCGATCTGGGCGAATTGGACCGCCCGCGAGTACTTCTCCGGCAGGTACTTGGTCAGTGACTCCGGCGTTTCGTACATGTGCTGGTCGGCGTCGAAGATCGGTGCGTCACGGAACTGGCTCATCGGGTTCCTTTCTCGCCGCGAGAAGACGGGTGATCAGCGGGTCAGAATGGTCGCCGCGGCGGTACCCGGGGCACCGTAGAGCTGCGCGAACCCGACCTTGGGCTCGCCGGGCACCTGCCGGTCGCCGGCTTCGCCGCGCAGCTGGCGCACCAACTCATGAATCTGGCGCAGTCCGGATGCGCCGATCGGTTCACCGTTGGCGATCAGCCCGCCGTCGGTGTTGACCGGCAGTGACCCGGTGATCTCGGTCGCGCCGTCGGCCAGCAGCTTCTCCTGGTCACCGTCGGCGCAGAAGCCGCACTCGGCCATGTGGATGATCTCGGCGCCGGCGTCGGTGTCCTGCAACTGAATGACGTCGACATCTTCGGGCGCGACGCCGGCCTTCTCGAAGGCGGCGCGGGCGGCGTACACCGTGGGCGCCACGTCTTCGGTGACCGGAGCGAAGGTGGTGTTCACCTCGTAGGCGCCGTAGCGCCGCGTGCGTACCTCCACCGCGCGCAGGTACACCGGCTTGTCGGTGTAGCGGTGCGCGATCTCGGCGCGGCACATGACCACCGCCGCCGCGCCTTCGTCGGGAGCGCAGAACATGTACTGGGTCAGTGGATAGTTCAGCATCGCCGAGCCCAGGATCTCCTCCTCGGAGATCGGCTTACGCCGGAACGCATTCGGGTTCAGCACGCCGTTGCGGAAGTTCTTCGCCGCGACTTTGGCCAATGTCTGCTGCGAGATGCCGTGATCATGCAGGTAGCGATTGGCCTTCATGCCAAAGAACTGGGTGGTCAGGTACTGACCGTTCTCGGCATACCACCGTGGCATCCCTACCAGCGCCGGGTCTTCGGTGAACGCCCCGCGGGGGTGCTTGTCCAGGCCGACGGCGATGCCGATGTCGTAGTCGCCCAGCCGGATACCGTCGGCGCAGACCTTGGCCGCGCTGGCCGCGGTGGCACACGCGTTGAACACGTTGGTGAATGGGATGCCCGACAGCCCGACCATCCCGACGATCGCATCGGGATTGGCCACCGTCCAGCTGCCACCGGTCGCGGCGCCGATGTCCTTCCAGTCCACCCTCGCGTCGGCCACCGCGGCGAAGATCGCGTCGACCCCCATCGCCATCGCGGACTTGCCCTCGAATCGGCCGAACGGGTGCAGTCCGACACCGATGATCGCTACCTCATGAGTCATGGGATGGCGGTCTCCAATACCGGCCGAAAGGCAAAGGTGATGACCTCGTTGCCGTCGGCGTCGGAGGTGAACGGGACCATGACCAACTCCACCGGCATGCCGAATTCCAGCTTTTCCGGGTCGTTTTCGGTAAGGCGACCTTCGACCCGGATGACGTCGCCCAGCTGCACCAGTCCGACGCCGAACGGTACGAAATCCTTACCGGTGGGACCCAGATACGGCGCCCCGGGCGGAAAGCCCTGGGTGGTCCAGGCCACCAGGGTTCCGGTGCGGGGCAACAGCTCCTGGCTCATCTGGTCACCGCTGCAGCTCGGGCAGCGTGGCTGGGCCGGAAAGACCGTGGCGGCGCAGTCCGCGCAACGACTGCCCACTAACTGCGGGCTGTCCTCCGGCCAAGTCGAGATGTCGGGAGCTAGCGCTTTCTGCATGGCACCTCCGCGCAACAGGTTCATTAACTGTAATGCTTACAGTAATGTACGATAGCGCGAGTTGGCCAGCGGGGTTTTCCCAGCGCCCGGCGGTCACGGCAAGGGAACCAGGGGATGACTGTGAACGATGTGTCGGCGGTCGATCGGCGGCGTGCGCATGTCATGGGCGTCAGCGGCAACGTCGGCGCCTGCGTCACCGGTCACCTGATCCCGTTCGTGGTGCGTCGCGGTGACGACCTGGTGCCGAACCCGATTGCGCACGGCGGTTGGGGGCCGACCCTCGGCGGACAGGTCGTGGGCGGACTGCTGGCCCGCGCGGTCGAGCAACATGTGCCCGAAGACGACCTGCAGCCGGCGCGACTGACCGTCGAGATCCTGCGCCGGGTGGCCGGTGCGCCGCTGCGGGTCGATGCGTCCGTGGTGCGCTCCGGCGCACGGATGCGTGCGATCGACGCCGAGATGACGCAGCAGGGCGAGCTGGTGGCCCGTGCTTCGGCGTTGTACTTGCGCCGCGGTACGCAACCCGACGGTGACTTCTTCACCACCGACGTCGGCCTACCGCCGCTCCCGGAGGAGCCGGCGCGACTGGACGACTCGGTGCCCATGTTCATCCGGGCCTACGGCAAAGACGAGGGCAGCGGCTTCCCGTGGCAGCACGCCGGACCCCGCTATGCGTGGCTGCGTGAGATCCGCGACCTGGTCGACGGCGAAGACCTGACGCCGTTCGTCCGGGCGGCGATGGCTGTCGACGTCACCGCCTCGCTGACGAATTTCAGCACCCAGGGTCTGGCCTTCATCAACGCCGACTACACCCTGGCCCTGAGCAGGCTTCCCGTCGGCCCGTACATCGGGCTGGCCGCACTGACCCACTACAGCGACGCCGGCGTGGCGACCGGAAGCGCGAGCCTGTTCGACACCCTCGGCCCGATCGGCAGCGGGGTGTCGACCGCCATCGCCAATTTCAACTTCGACGCGGGCCGCAAGTACGGGGACAAGGACTCGCCGGACAGTTAGGCGATGGCGCCGGACGCCTTGAGCTGTTCGATTCGATCCCAGTCGATCCCGAGTTCCATCAGCACGATCTCGGTGTGCTCGGATGCCCGCGGTGCGCGGGTCGTCTCCAGCGGTTCGTGATTGAACTGGACCGGACCGCGGACCACTTTGAACGCCGGCCCGCCATCGCCGGCTTCGACCTCGACGATCATGTCGTTGGCGATGGCCTGCTCGTCGGCGCCCAGGTCGACCAGGCTCTGGAACGGCGCCCACTGGCCCTTCATGGTCTTGAGGTGCTGGCGCCAGTATGCGAAGGGTTTGGCGCTTATCGCCGCGACGATCAACTCACTGGCCGCCTCGGCGTTCTGCATCAGCGGCAGCACCTCGGCGAAGCGCGGGTCGTCGGCCGCGTCGGGAATGCCCAAGTGCTCGAAAGTGTCTCGGATGTATCCGGTGGGGCTGACGATGCACAGGTTGATGGTGCCGCCGTCGGAGGTGGTGTAGTTGCCCAGGAACGGATTCGCGGGCGAGCCGCCGGAATGCGGCATCAGGGCACGCATGACCTCCCCGGTTTCCATGCCCTGGGTCACGCTGGCGCCGGCGGCCCACCACGCGGTGGACAGCAGCGAGACGTCGACCTCGAGCGCTTCCCCGGTGCGCTCGCGGTGCAGCAGTGCGGCGGCGATGCCGCCGGCGATGTTCATGCCGCCGACGGAGTCGCCGAATGCCGGGATACCCTGGGACAGTGGCGCACCGAGCTCCTCGGGGCTCAGGGCGTGTCCCACTCCGCTGCGGGTCCAGAACGCGGTGCCGTCGAAGCCGCCGATGTCGCGTTCGGGTCCCTTGTCGCCGTAGGCGCTGCCGCGGGCGTAGATGATGTTCGGATTCGCGGCGCGGATGTGCTCGACGTCGAACTTGTTCTTCTGCCTTGCCCGCGGAAGGTAATTGGTCAAGAACACATCGGCGGTCGCGGCGAGCTCGTAGAGCACCTGCTGACCATCCGGCGTCGAGACGTCGATGCCGACGCTGCGCTTGCCGCGGTTGGGGTGCTCGATCAGGGGATGTCGGTCGGGGTCGAGCACGAAGCCGCCCATCCGGATGAAGCCGCGCTGGGTGTCGCCGCGCAGCGGGTGCTCCACCTTGATGACGTCGGCTCCCCAATCGGCCAGGATCGCCCCGGCTGCCGGCACGAACGTGAACTGCGCGACCTCCAATACCCGGAAGCCGTCCATGACCCTGATCAACTCAGCGCGCTCCTGCCGCCGTGCGAACCTCTCGAGAACCAATTGAAGTATCGTACTGTAAGTACTACGGTTGGGCATCCGAAAGGGGCGAGGTGAGCGACGTCGGGCAGCGGGTCAGCAGCGTCGAGATCGGCGAACGGGCTGCTGCGGCGGCAGAGTCGCGCCTGCTGATCGACGGCAAGTTGGTGGCAGCGGCCTCGGGCGCGGAGTTCGACAATGTCAGTCCGGCTACCGGGCGGCTGCTGGGCACCACCGCGGCCGCTGACCGCAACGACATGCAGCAAGCGATCGGTGCGGCTCGGCGAGCGTTCGACGACACCGATTGGTCGACCAACCGCGAACTGCGCAAGCGCTGTCTGGCGCAACTGCAGTCGGCGCTGCAGGCCGAGAAGGAGGAGCTGCGCACCGAGCTGATCGCCGAGGTCGGCTGCCCGGTGATGACGACTCAACTGGCACAGCTGGATTGGCCGCTGGCCGACGGGCTGCGCTACCCGAGTCGGTTGATCGATGAATTCGAATGGGAGCGACCACTCCAGGGCGGCGGGCTGTTCGGGGAACGCAATAGGCGCACCGTGGTCAAGGAGCCGGTCGGGGTGGTCGCGGCGATCACGCCATCGAACTTTCCCATCGAGGTGATCCTCAACAAGCTGGGGCCCGCCCTGGCGGCCGGAAACAGCGTGGTGCTTAAGCCCGACCCGAACACTCCGTGGAATGCCACCCGGTTGGGGCGGCTGATCGCCGAGCACACCGATATCCCCGCCGGCGTGGTCAACGTGGTGCCCACGCCGTCCAACGAGGTGGCCGGACTGCTCGGCACCGACCCTCGGGTCGACATGATCTCGTTCACCGGATCAACCACGGTCGGCAAGCTGCTGGCCCGCAACAGTGCCGACACCATGAAGCGCACCTTCCTCGAGCTGGGCGGAAAATCGGCGCTGATCGTGCTCGATGACGCCGACCCGGCCAAGGTGATCCCCGGTGCGCTAGGAGTGTGCGTACACGCCGGGCAGGCCTGCGCGGCCACCACCCGGATGCTGGTGCATACCAGCATGTTCGACGAGCTGGTCGGCGCGGTCACCGCGGCCTTCGCGGCCGTCACCGTGGGCGATCCCGCGCTGCCGCAGACCCTGGTGGGCCCGCTGATCAGCGCCGCGCAGCAACGACGCGTGCTCGACGCCTGCGCCCAGGCCCGCCGAGACGGAGCTGAGATCACCACCGGCGGCGGCGAAGTCGACGGTCTGCCGGCCGAGCTGGCGGGCGGGCACTACGTGCAGCCGACCGTGATCGTCGGGGTCGACAACAGTGCCGCTATCGCCCGCGAGGAAGTTTTCGGCCCGGTAGTGGTGATGCTGCCGTTCCGTGACGACGACGAGGCGGTGCACATTGCCAACGACAGTGCCTACGGCCTGGCCGGCGCGGTGGTCTCGGCTTCGAACGAGCGGGCATTGGCTGTGGCGCGCCGGATCCGGACCGGCGCGATCGGCGTCAACGGCGGCATGTACTACGGTGCCGACGCACCGTTCGGCGGATACAAGAACAGCGGCTGGGGCCGCCAGTGCGGGATCGAGGGATTCGCGCAGTATCTGGAGACCAAGACGATCGGCTACCGCGAGCCTCGCGGACAGTGAGTCCTCAGCCCTGCCGGGCAGTGAAAGTCACCGGCAGCGACCGCGGGGAGCGGAACGGCTGCCCGTAGATGTGCGGGGTGTCGTCGGTGACCAAGGTGATCTCGCCGAGGCGGTCCAGGAGGCATTCCATCGCGACCCGCATCTCCATGCGCGCCAGATGCAAGCCCATGCAGGTGTGCTCGCCAGCGGCGAACGTGATGTGCGGAATCCACTTGCGGAAGATGTCGAACTCCTCCGGCCGTTCCCACCGGGCTTCGTCACGGTTGGCCGACCCGATGCAGACGTCGACGACAGCGCCGGCGGGAACTTCGACGCCGGCCACCGCGGTGTCACGGATGGCGGTGCGCTGCACCGTGGTCAGCGGCGTCTCGTAGCGCAGCCCCTCCTCGATGGCGGCGCCGATCAGATCACGGTCGGAGCGCACCGCCGCGAACTGCTCGGGATGGGTGAGCAACAGGTACAGCAGGTTGCTGGTGGCCCGGTAGGTGGTCTCCAGGCCGGCCGGCAGCAACAGGCGCAGAAACGAGAAGATCGCTTCGTCGGTGAGCTTCTCGCCATCGACCTCCGCGGTGACCAATTCGCCGATGATGTCGGAGGTGGGCTGGGACTTGCGTTTCTCCATCTGAGCCAGGAAGTAGTCCTTCAACTGTGCCGAGGCGGTGAACGCCCGGTTGTAGTCGACGGTGTAGCTGATCAGCTCGATCGCGCGCTGACGGAACCAGGGCAGATCCTCCTCGGGCAGGCCCAACAGCTTGGCGATGACCCGGGTTGGGAACTCGAAGGTGAAGCCGGACACCAGATCGGCGGTGCCGTCGGCGATGAACTCGTCGATCAAAGCGCTGCAGACCGGCCGGACCACCTCGGGTTCCCAGTGCACCAACGACTTCCGCTTGAACGCCGACGAGACCAGGTTGCGATGCTTGCGGTGCGACTCGCCCTCCATCGCCAGGATGGTCGGTCCGATGAACAGGCCGATCGTGACGTCGTAGATGTGCGAGTTGAACGAATCCCCCTCGCGGAAAACCTGATTGACTGCCTCGAAGGAGACCGCAGCGAACTGGGTCGTGGGCCGTAGCGACGCCGGGGTCTTGGAGTAGTCCATGACCGTTCCAGGGAAGATCCCGGGACCCTCGCGCTTGCTCCGGAAGTACGGGTAGGGGTTCTTCAGGTAGTCGGCCGGCTTGTCGGGTGTGGCAGCGATGTCGTCAACCTGGCTTTCCACGGCTGCTCTCCCGTCGGCGTAGTAATATACGGTAAGGCTTACGGTAGATGATTGAGCAAGTAGTGCGCCAGCGTCAGGCCAGGCTGATCGGCATCCGCTTGATGCCGTGCACGAAGGTGCTCTGCAGGTATTCCGGCTCGGCGAGGGTGACCTCGGGCAGCCGGGTGAGCAGCTCGTAGAACAGGTGCCGCAGCTCCATCCGGGCGACGTGGGTGCCCAGGCAGTAGTGCGCACCACCGCCGCCGAAACCCAGGTGCGGGTTGGTGGTGCGGGTGAGGTCGAACTCATGCGGCCGGTCGAACACCGACTCGTCGCGGTTGGCCGAACAGTAGTACAGCGCCACCTTCTCGCCGGCCTTGATCTCGGTCCCGGCTACCTCGGTGTCCACCACCGCGTGGCGGGCGAAAGCCAGTACCGGCGTTGCCCAGCGCACGAATTCCTCGACCGCCCCGCCGATCCGATTGTCGTAGTCGGCCAGCAGCCAGGCGCGCTGTTCAGGATGTTCGACGAGGGCCTTGAACGCGTGCGTGGTGGCCTGCTTGGTGGTGTCGTTGCCGGCAGAGCCCAGCAGCACCATGAAGGAGCCGAGTTCGGCGTCGGTGAGACGGTGGCCGTCGACCTCGGCATTGACCAACTCAGTCATCAGGTCATCGTGCGGCTCGGCGCGGCGGCGCTGCGCCAGCTCAACGCCAGCACCGGCCAGCACGCCCAGCTGCGTCATAACGTGCACCGCCCGCTCCTCCAGCGAGGCGTACTCGTCGTCGCTGCCGCTGAACAGGCATTCGGCGGCGTAGGCGACCTTCTGCTGGTCGGCTGGGTCGATACCGATCATGTCGGAGACGGTGCGCATCGGCAATTGGCCGGAACAGCTTGCGACGAAGTCGATCTGGTCGCCAGTGCGCAATTTGGTCAACAGGTCGTCGACAATGCTGCGGGAGTTGGCCTTGATCTGATCCTCGATGCGCCGGACCTGCCGCGGCGTGAAACCCGAACTGATGAGCTTGCGGTACCGAGTGTGATCGGGCGGATCCATCGCCAGGAAGAACGTCATGTTGCGCTGGATCTCAGCCGGCATCGGGTCGACGCTGACGCCTTCGCTGGAACAGAACAGCTCTTCATGCTGGCTGATGTACTTGACGTCGGCGTGCCGGGTCGCCGCCCAGTAGCCGGTCTCCTGGTGCGGGAAGACCGCGTCTATCGGCCGGTGCCAGGTCAGGCCCGATTCGTTGCGCAGCGTCGCGAACGTCTCGTCCCGGGTCCGGAAGTCCCTGCCCCAGAACTGGGTGTCTGAGATATCGAGGCGATGGTAGGGGTGCGGCGAAACCGGCGCGGCCGGTGACGAATCCAGTGTCATGGTTTCCTCTCGGAACGTTGGCCCTGCGCGGCCAGCGACGCAAGGTCGTGGGCGCTGGTTGGTCATCCTCGCCAGCCTTCCGCTGTACCCGAAAAGTCGACAGTAAGCACGACTGTAACGAATTCGGCGCTTCTGGACAATGCTACGGTTGGCCTTACCGGATAGCCGAAAGCTGCCTCGAGGAGCCGAGAATGAGCACAACCGGCCAGGTCGTCGGGTTTGTCGGAGCCGGCCAGATGGGTGAACCCATGGTCCTGCGCTTGGTTGCCGCCGGGCACCGCGTTCAGGTCTACGCCCGCCGGCCCGAGGTGTGCGAAAGGCTTGCGGCCGCCGGCGCCGTGCCGGTGGAGTCGGTCGCCGCGGCCGCCCGTGACGCCGGTGTGGTGATCAGCTGCCTGTTCTCCGACGCGCAACTGCTCGAAGTCGCCACCGGCGCCGACGGCTTGCTGGCCAATTCCGACTCCGGCTCCGTCGTGGTGTCGCACACCACCGGAACGGTGAGCACCCTGGCCAGGTTGGCGGCGGAGTTCCCGGACGGCCCGGCGCTGGTGGACGCTCCGGTCAGCGGCGGCGCTCACGACATCGCGGCAGGCAAACTGACGGTGCTGCTCGGTGGCCCCGACGACGCGGTGGCGCGCGCACAGCCGGTCTTGGCGGCCTACGCCGACCCGGTGATCCTTACCGGGCGGCTGGGCACCGCGCTCAACCTCAAGCTGATCAACAACGTGCTGTTCGCCGCCAATGCGCAACTGGTCGCGGCCGCGGTCGAGCTGGGCAAGAGTCTCGGGGTGCGCGACGCCAGTCTGTTCGAGGCGCTGTCGCAGTGCAGCGGCGGCAGCCGGGCCGCGGGGTACGTGCAGTCGGCCGGTGGCGTCGAGAGCTTTGCCAAAGTCGTTGCGCCCTTTATGCGCAAGGACGTTGCGGCCTGCATCGAGGCCGCCGCCGACCGTGGCGTCGAATTGGGTCAGCTGCAGACCGTGGCCCAAAACGGGCCACTGGACCTGTCGTGACCGCCGAGCTGGCGGATCTGCTGGAGAAGCAGCGGCGGTCCTTCACCGACGACGGGCCGCCCAGTGCCGCTGTCCGGCGTAACCGCATCGACCGGTTGCTGGCGATGGTGCTGGACAACGTCGACGCCTTCGCCGCGGCGATGGCGCACGATTTCGGCACCCGGTCGCGGGCGGCCTCACTGGCCACCGAGATGATCGGCATCGTCCCCGTGGTCGAGCACACCAGATCGCGCGTCCGGCAATGGATGCGTCCCAGCAAGCTGCTGCGTGCGGCCCGGCTGGTCGGATTGCGTGCCGAAGTGCAACCCACTCCGCTCGGCGTGGTGGGCATCGTCGGGCCGTGGAACTTCCCGCTGCAACTGGTGGTGGTGCCGGCGGCCGCGGCCTTCGCCGCAGGCAACCGGGTGATGATCAAGATGTCCGAGATCACCGCGCACACCGCCGATCTGATGGCGCAGCTGGCGCCGAGGTACTTCGACGAGAACGAATTCGCCGTGGTCACCGGCGGCGCCGATGTGGCGGCCGCGTTCGTCGGGCTGCCGTTCGATCACGTCTTTTTCACCGGTTCACCGTCGGTGGGTGCGCTGGTGCAGCGCGCCGCCGCGGACAACTTGGTCCCGGTGACCCTGGAACTGGGCGGGAAGAATCCTGTGGTGGTGGCGCCCGGCGCCGACATCGGCCGATCGGCGAAGCGGATCGCGGCGGCCCGCATGGTCAACGGAGGTCAGGTCTGCGTGTGCCCGGACTATGTCCTGGTGCCCGAGCGCGACGTCGACGCATTCGTCGATATCGCCCGGAAGACGTTGCGGGAGATGTTCCCGACGATCCTGACCAATGGCGATTACTGCTCAAGCGTCAACGACGCCAACTTCGACCGGGTGCTGGGCCTGATCGACGACGCCCGCGATCGTGGTGCCATCGTGGAGAGCATCGCTCCCGACGGGGAGGCGCTGCCGGATCGCTCCTCCCGCAAGATCGCTCCCACCCTCGTGCGCGGCGTCGATTCGACCATGCGGATCACCGCGGAGGAGATATTCGGCCCGGTGCTCACGGTGCAGGCCTACGGCACCCTCGACGAAGCTATCGAGATGATCAATGCCCGTCCCGCTCCGCTGGTCGCCTACTGGTTCGGGCCGGGCGACAAGAACTTTCGCGACTTCGTACGCCGTACTCGAAGCGGGGGAGTGGCCCGCAACGACTTCGCCGCACAGATGGTTCCGTCCGGGGCGCCGTTCGGCGGCGTGGGTCGCAGCGGCATGGGCGCCTACCACGGCAAGGCCGGCTTCGACGCGTTCAGTCACTACCGCACCGTGGTGGGATCGGACCTGCCATTCAGCCTGACCGGTAGTGCAGCACCGCCGTTTCGGCCCGTAATGCGCTTGTATGCCGATGCGATGTTGCGGACGGCGCGGAATCGGACCTGTCTCTTATACACAT
>NZ_JRMM01000086.1:0-18246 GCF_000972905.1 Mycobacterium sp. UM_Kg27 | reverse complement strand
ATGTGTATAAGAGACAGGATCCGGCTCAGCACCGTATTCAGCCGGGTGCGCTGGGTGTCGCTGAGCTCCGCGGCCGCTCCGACGTGTGCCACCAGCTCGCCACGACGTGCCACTGCGATCTGAGCAAGCTCGGTGATCGCCTGATGTGCGGACTGGCCACGCAGCAGCCGTACGGTCTGCTCGAGCAGCGCCACCGCGATCGGGTTGGCACCGCTGCCACTACCGATGACGTTGCGCAACAACCCGACCCGGCCAGCGGCCGGAGTCGCGGTGTCGCCGAGCAGGATGTCCAGCCGGGGCTGGGCGTCCAGCACGCGGGAGAACCGGAACAGCTGGTCCTCCACCTCGTCGACGGTGCCGGCACTCTCCGCCGACAGCAGCAGTGCCTGCCGGGCGACGTGCTCGACGGCGGTGACCAGGTCCGCGCCGTTGGACCAGCGGGCCGACGCCGCGTCGGTCACCAGCGTCAGGGCGGCGGCACCGACCTTGTCGGCGAACAGGCGCTGAACCAGACGCACCTTCGGTGCCGCGTCGTCGGTGGGCACGGTCAGGTGCCGCGTGACCACGCTCTCGCGTTCGAGCAGTTCGGCGACGGCGGTCAGGTCATCTGCCAGCGCGGCCAAGCCCTGCTGGTCCAGGCCACCGGCCACCTCGCCGAACTTGTCCAGCAAACCGGCCAGCGCCTGACGGCTGGCCGAACGCATCCGGGCCAAGATCGGCGATTCGACCTCGACGGACTTCGGCGCCATGGCGTCGAGTTCGTCGAGGAACCGGTCCACCGTCGCGGACTGCCGCTGCGGGTCGGCGACGTGCGCGCGAACCAGGTCGCCCGCCCGCTGCACAGCTTCGGCGCCTAAGCCTGACCGCAGCTCACGGATGAGTTGCGCCCGCAGGAGACCGACCTGCTGTCCGCCGGTGGTCTTTACGCGCTCGGCTTCGGCACTGGCCTGGCTGCGCAGTTGCTCGGCGATCCGCTCGGCGTCCGAGCGGGCCTCCGCGGTGACCTGCTGCGCTTCGGTCGCGGCGTTGGCCAGTGCCGTGGAGTGCGCCTGACCGGCTTCGGTCAGACGAGCGGCGGCTGCTGCCGCCTCCTCCAGCTGCTTGCGCACCGACTCCTGCTGGTCGGCCATCAACTTGCGCACCGGTGGCACGACGAACTTGACCAGCAGCCACACGATGATGGCAAAGCCGACCAGCTGCCCGATGAAAATCGACATCTCTGTTGCTACCGCCCCGTACTCGCCGCGGAAAGTGCCTCGACGTCAACGCCGAGGATCCGGCTGGCCAAGGTGGCAGACAGTGTCTCCACCCGGGCCTGCAGCTGCTCACTCACCGCATCGCCTTCTTGCTTGAGCTTGTCGGTGGCGGCCTGCAATGTCGAGGCCACCTCCGCCTCGGCCGCCGACCGCTGCTCGTCGATCACCTTGCGGCCCTCGGCGCGAGCTTCGTCCCGTGCCGTGCTTGCCTCAAGGCGCGCCGCCGCCATCTGCTTCTCATAGTCGGCATCGGCGGCCGCGAACTGCTCGGCGGACTCCCGATTGTCGGCGAGAGTCTTGGTGACCATGTTCTCGCGCTCCCGCAGCACCTTCATGATCGGCGGCACCACGAAGGTACTGATCACGGCGAGCACGATCAGGAAGATCGCGAGCACGACGAAGAAGGTGCCGTCGGGAATGAGGAAGCTCTTCTTCGGGCCTTCCTCAGCCGCCTCGCTCAAGGCGAGGACAGCAACGCTCATGTCACCCATCTTGTGCGTTACTGCTGTGCGGCGATCGGGGTGGCGAAGACGAACAACGCCATGAAGGCCAGGTTGATGAAGTAGGCCGCTTCGACCAGACCAACCGTGATGAAGAACGGGGTGAACAGGCGACCCTGAGCTTCGGGCTGACGGGCGATACCGGCGATCAGCGCGTTACCGGCGATACCGTCACCGATACCGGCGCCGATGGCACCGCCGCCCATGATGAGACCGCCGCCGATGAGGGCACCAAGTCCGATCAGATTGGGATCTGCCATTTCATTCCTCCTTGCTAGCTGGTAGTGCTCTACCAGGTCTGATGTGGTCGTGCAGGTGGTACTAGTGGTGGTCTTCTTCGAGCTCCATGGCCTGACTGAAGTACAGGATGGTCAGCAGCGCGAAGATGAACGCCTGGATCAGGCCGACGAACAGGTCGAAGGTCTTCCAGATCGCGTTCGGCGCGACCATGAAGTAGGGCCCGAGCAACGCGATCAGGCTGACCAGGATGCCGCCGGCGAAGATGTTGCCGAACAGACGCAGCGACAGCGAGACCGGCTTGGCGACCTCTTCGACCAGGTTGATCGGCGCCAGGACGGCAACGTGGCCCTTGAGCAGCCGCAGCGGGTGGCCGAGGAAGCCCCGGCGCCAGAATCCGGCCAGGTGGTAGCCGCAGAACACGAAGAGCGCCAGCGCCAGCACGAAGTTGATGTCGCCGGCGGCAGAGGTAATCAGCTCATGGATGCCGTGCTCGTCGGCGTACTGCACCGGCAGCACCGACAGCCAGTTACAGACCAGGATGAAGACGAAGATCGTCACCGCCAGCGGCAGAACGAACGGGGCGATCTTCATCCCGATGGCACCCTCGATCTGGTTGCGCATCTGGATGGTGATCGCCTCGAAGAACAGCTGCACGCCGCTGGGAACCCCGGTCGAGGTGACCTTGGCGCGCAGGAAGAGCGCCAAGGCGATCACGATCACCGCTGCGATCGCGGTGGAGGTGATGGTGTCGATGTTGACCTCGCCGACCAGCGGCCATACCGCGGTCTCGTGGTGGCCGACCTCGATGGCCCCCTCAGCCAGGATCGACTCAGTCATTTTTCGTCCCTTCAGCGCCGGACTCTGCCGCTTGCGCGCGGAGCTTTTTTACCACTGGCAGCATGGTGGTCAGCACCAGCACTACCTCGAACAGGGCCAATCCGAACAGTGCGCCGAGGCCCTCTGGACGGAACTGGTAGGCGATAGCCAAGCCGATCACGCTGATGACCAGCAAACGAGTCGCCGAATTCAGCGCCATCTTCTTCTTCAGCGGATGGTCGGAGGCGGTGATCTTCAGCGCCGACCGGCGAATCAGCAGTGCGTTGCCCAGGCCGAGCGCCAGACCCAGCCCGAAGAACACTCCGAAGAGCGGTCGGCCGAATTGGGCAGCCGCAGCGACAGCGGCAGCGGTCAGAGCGACACAGATCAGTGACAGCCGGATCGGCTGGAACACCACCGACGGCAACACCAACGGCGCATCCTGCGCTGGTGTCGTCACCGCCTCACCCCAATCTGAATCTGCCCTGCGTCGCGATCGTGCAGTCGCCCGCCGAGCGTATCGGATGCCCGAACGCACTGTGGAACCACCTACAACACCATCTTAGACGGTGCTACTACCGCGTGTCGTAGGGGTCGTCTTCCGAGGCGCCTCCCCGGCGTAGTAACGGGATGAGCGTAACGACAATCGCGATGAGCATGGCAGCCAACATCACCGCCCCGGTGTAGCGCGGGTCGAAGAAGATGGTGCTGGCGGCCCCGAATGCGACGATCGCCGTCCACAAGTAGATCAGCAGCACCACCCGGCGATCGGAGTGACCGATCTGCAGCAGCCGGTGGTGCAGGTGCATCTTGTCCGGGCTGAACGGGCTGAGCCCGGCGCGAGTACGACGGATGATCGCCAGCAGCACGTCCAGCGCCGGGACGCACATCACGGCCGCCACCAACAGGAACGGCGACAGCAGCGCGAAGACGTCCCGCGCGCCGTAGGCGGTCTGCGAGATCGGCCCGGCTGCGGTGGTGGACGCCGCGGCCAGCATCAGCCCGATCAGCATCGAGCCGGAGTCGCCCATGAAGATCTTCGCGGGGCTGAAATTGTGTGGCAGGAAACCCAAACAAGCCCCGGCCAAGACCACCGAGATCAACGCGGGCGGGTAGAACAGCACGTCACCACCGTGGTCCTGCAGCACGCCGACCGAGAACATGCAGATCGCCAGGGCGGTGATCAGCCCCAGGCCGGCAGCCAGCCCGTCGAGGCCGTCGACGAAGTTCATCGCGTTGACGATCGAGACCGTCAACGCCAGCGTCAGCAGGATCGACGACACCTGGTCGAGCACCACGGTGCCGACGCCGCCGATCGGGATGTAGAGCACGCTCCAGGCCACACCCATGGTGACGAGCACGCTGGCCGCGGTGATCTGGCCGGCGAACTTGGTCAGGGCGTCCAGGCCCCACTTGTCGTCGAGCAGACCGATTCCCATGATGACGCCGCCGGCCAGCACCACCGCCGGCATGCCGGTGGAGTAGACGAAGCCGCGGGTCAGGGCCGGCAGCTGCGAGGCCAGGAAGATGCCCGCCACGACGCCGACGTACATCGCCAGTCCGCCCATTCGCGGTGTGGGCTGCACGTGGACGTCGCGTTCGCGCGGGTAGGCGACCGCCCCGATCCGGGTGGCCATCCAGCGGACGGGCCCGGTGGTGAAGTAGGTGATGATGGCCGCGGTCAGGCCCACCAGAGCGAGTTCTCGCAGCGGCACGCCGGCGCCGCGGTCGGCCAAAGCCAGCAGGCTGGTCACGGTGTCCCCGTCAGCGAGTCCGGATCCAGCCCCAGCACGGCACCGATCTGTTCGGCGGAGACCGGGCCGGTCCGCACGATCCGCGGTGCGGGGCCGGTGAGATCCACGATCGTCGAGGCCGCACCCTGTTCGGCCGGCCCGGCGTCGAGGTAGACGTCGACGGACTCTCCCAGCTGACTTTGCGCTTCGCCGGCCTCGACGGCGGGCGATCCACCGGAGACGTTGGCGCTGGACACCGCCATCGGGCCCACCGCCTTGAGGACCTCCAGTGCCACCGGATGCAGCGGCATGCGCACCATGACCGTGCCGCGGGCTTCGCCGAGGTCCCACTGCAGCGACGGGGCCTGGGTGACGATCAGGCTGAGCGCACCGGGCCAGAAGGCGCGGATCAGTTCACGGGCGGTCTGCGGCACGATCAGGGCCAACCCGTCGATGGAGTTCCACGATCCCACCAGCACGCCCACCGGCATGTCGCGGCCGCGCCGTTTGGCCGCCAGCAGCGCGGTGACCCCGGCGGCGTTGAAGGCGTCGGCACCGATGCCATAGACCGTGTCGGTCGGCAGCACCACCAGGCGACCACCGCGCACCGCGTCGATCGCCGCCGCGATTCCGGCCACACGCTGGTCGGCATCGGAGCAGTCGAAAACCTCTGTCATGGTTGATCGTTCCTGATCGCCGTCACGAACCGGAGCCGCCCAGTCAGGTCGGGCCGGGAAACTACCTCGTCAAAAAAGCCGGTGCCGAACACAGTGTGGACGGTGGCCGTCGGCGTGGTGTCGTCATGTTCGACGGCGAACACTCCATCCGGCCGCAGCAGTCGCGCTGCGAGGTGGGCCAGCGGGGTGATCACCGACATACCGTCCGGGCCGCCGAACAGCGCGTGCTCCGGATCATGGTGGGCCACTTCGGGATCCAGCGCCGCACCGTCGGGGATGTAGGGCGGGTTGCTCACCATCAGGTCTACTTGACCGTCGAGCTCCGAGAGCAATCCCGGCGTGGTCACATCGGCGTGGATCAGCTCCACCGACGTTCCGGCGCAGTTGCGCTGTGCGTAGCCCAGCGCCGATTCCGAATCCTCGACCGCGACGACACGGGCGCCGGGAAAGCTGCGGGACAACGCGATCGCCAGCGCACCGGAACCGGTGCAGGCGTCGACGATCACCGGCTGCGGACCGAGCGGTTGAGCCGCAGCCCGTTTCAGCACCCAGTCGAGCAGGGCTTCGGTTTCCGGCCGCGGGATGAACACCCCCGGACCTACCTGCAACAGGACCGAGCCGAAGGCAGCGGTGCCGATCAGGTGCTGCAGCGGGATCCGAGAACTGCGTGCGGCAACCAATTCCCGGTACCGGCTGAAGAACTCGTCGTCGGGTGGATCCAGCAGCACCAGCCGGCCGCGGTCAGTGCCGGCCGCATGGGCGGCGAGCTCTTCCGCGTCATAGCGGGCGGAGTCAATCCCGGCATCAGCGAAAAGCGCTGCAGCGGAGTCGATCGCGTCCCGTATGCGGCTCACGCCGTCCCCTGTAACCGGGTTTCCTTATCGGCGGCTGCCAGCGCATCGAACATCGGATCGAGATCCCCGTCGAGGACCTGGTCGAGGTTGTGCGCCTTGTAGCCGATGCGGTGGTCGGTGATCCGGTTCTCCGGGAAGTTGTAGGTGCGGATGCGCTCGCTGCGGTCCACGGTGCGGATCTGGCTGGCCCGATCGGCCGAGGCATCCGCCTGGGCCTGCTCCTCGGCCACCGCCTGCAGCCGGGCCGCCAAAACCTGCAAAGCACGGGCCTTGTTCTGCAGCTGCGACCGCTCGTTCTGGCAGGTGACGACGATCCCGGTCGGCAGGTGGGTGATACGCACCGCGGAGTCGGTGGTGTTGACGCCCTGGCCGCCCTTGCCCGAGGACCGGTAGACGTCGATGCGCAGGTCCGACTCGTCGATGGCGACCTCGCCGACCTCTTCGGGCTCGGGGTAGACCAGTACGCCGGCCGCCGAGGTGTGGACGCGGCCCTGCGACTCGGTCACCGGCACCCGTTGCACGCGGTGCACACCGCCTTCGAACTTCATCCGCGACCACACGCCGTCGGCGCTGTCGCCCTTGCTCGCGATGGTGAGGGTGGCGTCCTTGTAGCCGCCGAGGTCGGACGTGGTCTCGTCGAGGACCGTCACCTTCCAGCCCTGGCGTTCCGCGTAGCGGATGTACATCCGGGCCAGGTCGGCGGCGAACAACGCCGATTCCTCGCCGCCTTCGCCGGATTTGACCTCGAGCACGATGTCGTCGGCGTCGTGCGGGTCGCGGGGCGCCAGCATGTCGGTGAGCGCGGTGTCGAGTTCGGCGACGCGCGCCTCAAGCTCCGGTATCTCGGCGGCGAACGACGCGTCGTCGGCGGCCAGTTCCCGGGCGGCCTCGAGGTCGCCGCGAGCCGACTCGAGCTTGCGGTGGGTGACGATGATGGGCGCCAGTTGGGCGAAGCGCCGACCGGCTCGTCGCGCCTCGGCCGGATCGTTGTGCAGTTCGGGATCCGACAGCTGCGTTTCCAGGGCGGCATGCTCGGCCAGCAGGGCGTCGATCCCCTGAATGCTCTGGGTCATCTCACCTCCATCCCCGAACGCAAGCCGACGCCCGGATGACGTGCTGGCACGTTCCGGGCGTCGGTGAGGGAGCTACTTGTCGTCGGCTGCCGCTGCTGCGGCACCGGCGTTGCGCTTGCCGTAGCGCTTCTCGAAGCGCGCGACCCGGCCGCCGCTGTCCAGGATCTTCTGCTTGCCGGTGTAGAACGGGTGGCACTGCGAGCAGACCTCGACCACG
Organism: Mycobacterium sp. UM_Kg27; assembly: GCF_000972905.1. Classification (NCBI taxonomy): domain Bacteria; kingdom Bacillati; phylum Actinomycetota; class Actinomycetes; order Mycobacteriales; family Mycobacteriaceae; genus Mycobacterium; species Mycobacterium sp. UM_Kg27. The sequence goes on along the minus strand of NZ_JRMM01000086.1, from coordinate 10,880 downwards.
ATGTGGCCGCTCTCCTTGGTGCTGCGGGTCGTGAAGGTGTTGCCACAACCGCAGACCACGGTGGTCTCGCCGTAGGCGGGGTGAATGCCAGTTTTCATGATGTCCTCTTCGATCGTCGGCCGCCGGGTCGCCCGCCCTGCGGGGCGGACGTGAACCGGAACCTGAGGTGTTCGATTATGCCAGCTGCGCTGTCGGCTCCCAAAACGCCGGGAGGCTCCCCGCTATTCCTGCGGTCAGCGGGGTCTCGGTACCCCGCTGAGACTGCAGCGAGGGTTGTGATCGGGTGGCGATCACAGCCCTGACTGCAATTTCAGCAGGTGGACAGCCCGATCAGTCGTTGTCCATTCCCGGGGTGGTCTTGGACACCTGCACCAGGAACTCGTAGTTGTTCTTGGTCTTGCGCAGCTGACTCATCAACAGGTCGATGGCCTGATGCGAATCCAGGCCCGACAACAGTCGACGCAGCTTGTGCACAATCGCGAACTCGTCCGGCGAGAGCAGCAGCTCGTCCTTGCGGGTGCCGGACGGGTTGACGTCGACGGCCGGGAACACCCGGCGCTCGGCGATCTTGCGGTCCAGCTTGAGCTCGGCGTTACCGGTGCCCTTGAACTCCTCGAAGATCACCGTGTCACCGGTGGAGCCGGTCTCCACCATCGCGGTGGCGATGATGGTCAGCGAGCCACCGTCCTCGATGTTGCGGGCCGCGCCCAGGAACCGCTTGGGCGGGTACAGCGCGGTGGAGTCCACACCACCGGACAGGATGCGGCCCGACGCCGGGGAGGCGTTGTTGTAGGCGCGACCCAACCGGGTGATCGAGTCCAGCAGCACGACGACGTCCTTGCCCTGCTCGACCAGGCGCTTGGCCCGCTCGATAGCCAGCTCGGCGGCCTGGGTGTGGTCTGACGGCGGCCGGTCGAAGGTGGAGGCGATCACCTCACCCTTGACCGAGCGCTGCATGTCGGTGACTTCTTCGGGACGCTCGTCGACCAGCACCACCATCAGGTGGCACTCGGGGTTGTTGCGGGTGATCGCGTTGGCGATGTCCTGCATGATCGTGGTCTTACCGGCCTTGGGCGGAGACACGATCAGGGCGCGCTGCCCCTTGCCGATCGGCATGATCAGGTCGATGACGCGGGTGGTCAGCTTCTCCCCCGACGTCTCCAGCCGCAACCGCTGGTTGGGGTACAGCGGGGTCAGCTTGGAGAACTCGGGACGCTTGCGGGCGTCCTCGACAGGCCCGCCGTTGACCGAGTCGAGCCGCACCAGCGGGTTGAACTTCTGCCGCTGGTTGGGCTGGTCACCATCGCGGGGCACCCGCACGGCACCGGTCACCGCGTCGCCGCGGCGCAGCCCGTTCTTGCGGACCATGTTCATCGAGACGTAGACGTCGTTGGGTCCGGCCAGGTAGCCCGAGGTGCGCACGAACGCGTAGTTGTCGAGCACGTCGAGGATGCCGGCGACCGGCTGGACCACGTCGTCCTCGCGCAGTTCGGCTTCGCCGCCGGCAGCGCCGCCTTCGCCGCCACGCTCGCCACGACGGCGCCGGTCCCGGAAGCGCCGGCCGCGCCGGCCACCGCGTCCCTCGTCGTCGTCGCCACCGCCGCGGTTGGACTGGTCGCCGCCGTGGTCGTCGTTCTTGGACTGCGCGCCTTCATCGGCCTTGGCGTCGGTCTTGGCGCCCTCGCGCTCACGCCGACCACCGGACTGCTCGGCCTTGTCGTCGTTGCGGCCCTGCTTGCGCGACTCACCCTGGGCCTCGGCCTCGGCGGGCTTGTCCTGCTCTGCCGGCTTGTCGGCCTCGCCGCCATTGGCAGCGGGTGAGCCGGTCGCACGGCTGGCGCCACGGCGCTCGCGTCGCGGCGGTGCCGCGGGGGCATCCGCTTCGTTGGCCGGGGGCGTCTGTGCAGTGTTGGCCGCGCCGTTGGCCGACAGTTCGGTGGCGGGCTGGGACTTGGCCGCGTCCCCGCCGCCGTTGCCGCCGACCTCACGGATGGCGGCGATCAGTTCGCTCTTGCGCATCCCGGAGGAGCCCTTGACGCCCACGCGGTTGGCCAGCGCCCTCAGCTCGGGCAACACCATCGCCGACAGCGAGTCATCGGTGGGGGCGGCACCGCGGTCGGGCGCCGAAGCGGGAGCGGACTCGGTGGCGGCCGGCGCCGAGGCAGTCTCCGGGGCGGACGGCGCGGCGTCACTACCGCCGGCGGCTACGTCCTGGCTGTTCTCGGGAGTACTGGGAGCGTTCGGCAACGAATCCTGGTCGGTGCTGCCTTCAGCCGTGAAGAGGTCCGTTTCGGTCACGGATTTCCTTTCTTCCCTCGTCGGTTTTCTCACGCGAGGGGCTTGGTTGCATTCAGCGGACTCGCCGAGTGCGTGTCACCGTCGACTGTGTAACGGTGTAGCCCGTATCGACGGCGTCGTAACACAAACCGTCAGCTACGGGAAGAATTTGGTGGCATCCCGGTTGACATCACATTCTGAAAACAGGTGCTGATGCCGCGAATGCGGGACGGGACCGAGAATAGCCCGCTTCTGTGGTTGACGCAACAGATACCTGCTGCGCGCCTCACCCCGGTACCGCCACCCCGGAGTTCCACTTCACCGCGGCACCGACCGGCATCTCGGTGACGTTGAACACACGCGCCTCCGGCGACTCGAGCACCGCAGCGGGCAGCTGGGCCGCTGTCGTCAGCGCGATCACCGCAGGTCCAGCACCGGAAAGCACGGCCGCGATGCCATGCCGACGCAGCAACTGCAGGAATGCCGCCGACTCCGGCTGCGCGGCGCCGCGCTGCGGCTGGTGCAACACGTCCTCGGTGGCCGTCAGCAGCAGGTCGGGCCGCTCGGTCAGCGCCACCACCAGCAGCGCGGCCCGGCTGACATTGAACCGGGCATCGCGGTGGCTGACCTGCTCGGGCAGCAAAGCCCGGGTCTCGGCAGTCGACGAGCGCAGTTGCGGGATCGCCGGGAACAGACGGATGTCGGGGTGCAGCCGCAGCGGCGCCGCCGCATAGTCCACGTGGTCGTCGGCTGCTTCTGCTGTCCACGAAACCACTGCACCGCCCAGTACGGCTGCTGCAGCGTTGTCGGGGTGGCCTTCGAACTCCGAGGCCAGCTGGATCAGTTGTGTTTCGGACAGGCCGGGCCGATCGATTTGCGCGACAAGGCCATTGACTACGGCCAGCCCGCCGACCACCGCGGCCGCCGACGAGCCCAGGCCGCGCTGATGCGGGATCGCATTGCGGCAACGCACCACCATGCCGGGCGCCTCGACACCAACCTCACGCATGCCGCGCAGGATTCCTTGCACCACAAGGTGATCCGAGGTGAGTGGAACCTGACCGGCGCCCTCACCCTCGACCTGCACCACCAGACCGGACTCGACCGTCTCGACGATCACCTCGTCGTAGAGGCCCAGCGCCAGGCCCAGGCTGTCGAAGCCGGGGCCCAGGTTGGCGCTCGACGCCGCTACCGCGACGCTGGCCGCCAACCCGGTCGGCAACAACTGAACCACTAGGCCAGCCCCAATTCGGCGACCACAGTGGCCGCGTCGACGGGAACCGCGGTCACCTCGGGCATGTCCTTCAGCGCGGTGTCGGGGTCTTTGAGCCCGTTGCCGGTCACCGTGCACACCACGGTCGAACCGCGCGGCACCCAGCCGTCCTCCACCGATTTGAGCAGCCCGGCGATGCTGGCCGCCGAGGCCGGTTCGACGAACACGCCCTCGGTCTGCGCCACCAGGTGATAGGCGGCCAGGATCTCGTCGTCGGTGGCGGCCAGGAACCGGCCACCCGAATCCACCTGCGCTTCGACGGCCTGCGTCCAGGAGGCCGGCGAGCCGATGCGGATCGCGGTGGCGATGGTCTCCGGGTTCTTGACCGGTTCACCGAGCACCAGCGGTGCGGCCCCGGCAGCCTGGGTGCCCAGCATCTTCGGCAGCTTCTCGGTCAGGCCGTCGGCGAAGTACTCGCGGTAGCCCTTCCAGTACGCGGTGATGTTGCCGGCGTTGCCGACCGGCAGCGAGTGGATGTCGGGCGCGGTGCCCAGTGCGTCGACGATCTCGAAGGCCGCGGTCTTCTGGCCTTCGATGCGTACCGGGTTCACCGAGTTCACCAGCGAGATGGTCGGGAAGTCGGTGGCCATCTTGCGGGCCAATTCCAGGCAGTCGTCGAAGTTGCCGTCGATCTGAATGATCTTGGCGCCGTGCATGACTGCCTGCGCGAGCTTGCCCATCGCGATCTTGCCCTGCGGGATCAGTACGGCACAGGTGATGCCGGCGCGGGCGGCGTAAGCGGCCGCCGATGCCGAGGTGTTGCCGGTCGAAGCGCACAGCACCGCCTTTTGGCCGCGCGCGACCGCATCGGTGACCGCCATCGTCATACCGCGGTCCTTGAACGATCCGGTGGGGTTGAGCCCCTCCACCTTCAGGTGCACCGTGCAGCCGGTCTGCTCGGAGATCCGCTTGGCGTGGATCAGCGGGGTGCCGCCCTCGTGCAGGGTGATGGCCGTCCAGTCGTCGCCGATGGGAAGCCGATCGCGGTAGGCGCCGATCAGGCCGGGCCAGGGGCGGTGGATCGGTGTCCGGGTGGAGCTCACTGGTCTGTTCCTTCCAGTCGTAGCACGCTGGCGATCCGCTGGACTGCGTCCAGGTCAGCCAGCGCCGCAACGGTTTTCGACAATGCTGCGTCGGCAGCTCGGTGGGTGACCACAACGATCCGAGCGCCGATCAGCTGGCCGTCGTCGTCGGCCACACCCTCCTGGCGCACCTCGGCGATGCTGACGCCGTGGGCGGCGAACTCGGCTGCCACCGTGGACAGCACACCCGGCTTGTCGGCGACATCCATGCTCACGTAGTAGCGGGTCTGCACGTCACCGATCGGTGCGATGGCCAGCTGGGCGTACTTGGATTCACGCGGCCCGCGGCCGCCCTGCACCCGGTTGCGGGCGGCCATCACCAGATCACCGGTGACCGCGGATGCGGTCGGCGCGCCACCGGCACCCTGGCCATAGAACATCAACCGGCCGGCCGCCTCGGCTTCGACCACCACCGCGTTGAAGGCCCCGTTGACCGTGGCCAGCGGATGGGTCAACGGCACCAGCGCCGGGTAGACCCGGGCCGAAACCCGCTGTTGCCCATCGGCGGTGGTGATGCGCTCGCAGATCGCCAGCAGTTTGATCGTGCAGCCCAATGCCCGGGCCGTGGTGAAGTCCGCCGGACTGATGCTGGTGATGCCCTCGCGGTAGACGTCGTCGGCGGTCACCCGGGTGTGGAAGGCGATCGATGCCAGGATCGCGGCCTTGGCGGCGGCGTCGTAGCCCTCCACGTCGGCGGTCGGGTCGGCCTCGGCGTAGCCCAGCGCACTGGCGTCGGCCAGCGCGGAGCTGTAGTCGGCGCCGGTGGAGTCCATTTCGGACAGGATGTAGTTGGTGGTGCCGTTGACGATGCCGGCCACCCGCAAGACGGTGTCACCGGCCAGCGACTGAGTCAGCGGCCGGATCACCGGGATGGCGCCGGCGACACTGGCCTCGAAATAGAGGTCCACGCGCGCGTTCTCGGCGGCCTCGGCCAGCTCCCCGGTAGACCGCGACAGCAGGGCCTTGTTGGCCGTGACGACGGATTTGCCGTGCGCGATCGCCGACAGGATCGCCTTGCGGGCCGGCTCGACCGGGCCCATCAGTTCCACGACGATGTCGACGTCGCTGCGCGCCACCAGGCTGTCGATGTCGTCGGTGAGCAGCTCCTCGGGCACGCCGCGGTCGGCCGCCACCCGGCGAACTCCGACCCCGCGCAATACCAGCGGTGCGCCGATGCGGGCGGCCAGATCATCAGCGCTGGCCTCAAGAATGCGGACGACTTCGCTGCCGACATTGCCCAAGCCGAGGACTGCCACCCCTACGGGGCCCCCGGACACCTGTGAACCGGACACTTTTTACCCCACCTCCAGGCTGATCAGGTCTTCGACGGTCTCCCGGCGCAGCATAAGGCGGGCCTTCCCGTCACGTACCGCCACCACCGCCGGGCGGGTGAGCAGGTTGTACCTGCTCGACATCGAGTAACAGTAGGCGCCGGTAGCGGCCACTGCGATCAGGTCGCCGGGAACCATGCCTTCGGGCACCCAGGCGTCACGGACGATGATGTCGCCGCTCTCGCAGTGCTTGCCGACGATGCGCCCCAGCTCCGGCAACGCTCCTGCTTCTCCGAGGCCCGGTAGGCCGCGCGAGACCAGCCGCACGTCGTAGTGCGCGTCATACAGCGCCGGACGGATGTTGTCGCTCATGCCGCCGTCGACGCTGACGTAGCGGCGATGTCCGGTGGCGCTGACGGCGACGTCCTTGACGGTGCCGACCTCATAGAGCGTGATGGTGCCCGGCCCGGCGATGGCCCGACCGGGTTCGACGACCAGCTGCGGGGTGGGCAGGCCCACCGCGTCGGACTCGTCGCGCACGATCGCGGCGAGTTTGGCGGCCAGCTCGGCCATCGGCGGCGGGTCATCCTGCGGCTGATACGAGATGCCCAGTCCCCCGCCCAGGTCGATGACCGAGAGCTGCGCGGTCTTGTCGACACCGAATTCGGCGACCACGTCCCGCAGCAGCCCGATGACCCGGTGGGCGGCCAACTCGAAGCCGGCGACGTCGAAGATCTGCGAGCCGATGTGGCTGTGCAGGCCGATCAACCGCAGGTGCTCGGTGGCGAACACCTTTCTGATGGCGTCCATCGCCGCACCGCTGGCCAGCGACAGGCCGAACTTCTGGTCTTCGTGGGCGGTCGAGATGAACTCGTGGGTGTGGGCTTCCACACCGACGGTGACGCGGACCAGCACGTCCTGGATGGTCCCGGCAGCCTTGGCGACCGCTTCAAGGCGGTCGATCTCGATCAGTGAGTCGAGCACGATGTGGCCGACTCCGGCGTTGACCGCGGTCTCGAGTTCTTCGACGGATTTGTTGTTGCCGTGCAAGGTGATTCGCTGCGCGGGGAAGTTAGCGTGCAACGCGACGGCCAGCTCGCCTCCGGTGGCGACATCCAGGCACAGGCCCTCCTGGTCGATCCAGCGCGCGATCTCGCCGCACAGGAACGCCTTGGCGGCGTAGTGCACGTTGTCGCCCCCGCCGAACGCCTCGGCGATCTCGCGGCAACGGCCCCGGAAGTCGTCCTCGTCGATGACGAACAGCGGGGTGCCGAACTCGGCGGCCAGGTCGGTCACCTTCACCCCGGCGATCTGGGTGACGCCGTCTTCGCCGCGAACAGTGTTGCGCGGCCAGACGTTCGGCGCCAACTGCAGCAGCTGCTGCGGAGTCTGCGGCCGCGGTGGCAGACCGTCGTGCTGGATCTCTTCGGCGTGGCGGGGGCCCGCGGGGTGGACGTTCACATCCGCTCCGGTGCGCTCACGCCGAGGATGCCCAGCCCGTTGGCGATCACCTGGCGAGTGGCCTGACACAGCGCCAGCCGCGCCGCGTGCAGATCACCCGGATCCTCGTCGCCTTGGGGCAGCACTCGGCAGCTGTCGTAGAACCGGTGGTAATCACCGGCCAGGTCTTCGAGGTAGCGGCAGACCCGGTGCGGTTCCCGCAGTGCGGCAGCGGTTTCCAGCACCCGCGGGAACTCCCCGAGGTTGCGGATCAGCGCGCCTTCCTTGTCGTGGCTGAGCAGCCCGAGGTTGGCGGTGTCGGGTGCCAGGCCCAGTTCGGCGGCGTTGCGGGCCAGCGCCGAGAGCCGCGCGTGCGCGTATTGCACGTAGTAGACCGGGTTTTCGTTGCTCGCCGAGGACCACAGCGCCAGGTCGATGTCGATGGGAGTGTCCACCGAGGAACGGGTCAGGCTGTAGCGGGCGGCGTCCACGCCGATGGCCTCGACCAGATCGTCGAGGGTGATGACGGTGCCGGCACGCTTGCTCATCTTGACCGGCTGGCCGTCACGGACCAGATTGACCATCTGGCCGATCAGCACCTCGACGGTGGCCGGGTCGTCCCCGAATGCGGCGGCGGCGGCCTTGAGCCGGGCGATGTAGCCGTGGTGGTCGGCGCCGAGCATGTAGATGCACAGGTTGAAGCCACGCTCGCGCTTGTCCAGGTAGTAGGCCAAGTCGCCGGCGATGTAGGCGGGCTTGCCGTCGCTCTTGATGACGACGCGGTCCTTGTCGTCGCCGTAGGCGCTGGTGCGCAGCCAGGTGGCGCCGTCTTTTTCGTAGATGTTGTCGTTGGCGCGCAGCCGCTCGATGGCCTGCTCGACGCGGCCGGAGGTGTGCATCGAGTCTTCGTGGGTGAAGACGTCGAAGTCGGTGCCGAACTCGTGCAGCGAGGCCTTGATGTGGGTGAACATCAGGTCGACGCCGATCTCGCGGAATGTCTCCTGGGCATCGGGACTGGTCAGGGCGTCGGGGGCCTTGACCTGGATTTGGGCCGCGATATCGGTGATGTAGGCGCCGGCGTAGCCGTCCTCGGGTGCCGGCTCGCCCTTGGCGGCGGCGATCAGCGAGTTGGCGAACCGGTCGATCTGGGCGCCGTGGTCGTTGAAGTAGTACTCGCGGGTGACCGCGGCACCCTGGGTGCTCAGCAGCCGGCCCAGCGCGTCGCCGACCGCGGCCCAGCGGGTGCCACCGATGTGGATGGGGCCGGTGGGGTTGGCCGAGACGAACTCCAGGTTGACGTTGAGACCGTCGAACTCGCGGGAGTGGCCGTAGTTCTCTGCGGCGGCGATGACGTTGGCGACGACGGCACCCTGCGCGGAAGCCTCGATGCGCAGGTTCACAAAGCCCGGCCCGGCGATCTCGGCCGCGGCGATCCCGTCGGCCTGCGCCAGTGCTTCGGCCAGCCACTCGGCCAGCTCACGCGGGTTGACACCCACCTTCTTGCCCAGCTGCAGCGCCAGGTTGGTGGCGTAATCACCGTGTTCGGGGTTGCGCGGCCGCTCGACTGTCACCGTCGCGGGCAGCGCGGCGGGGTCCAGGTCGTGCTCGGCCAGCACCGCTGCGGCGGTGTTCTTGAGCAATTCGGCCAGATCGGCGGGGGTCACGAGGCCCCATCCTATGGTCTGACGTGGTCAGGCCCCGAATCCGTCCGGTTCTTAAGTCCGGCCATTGATGCGCTAGTCTGTCAAAGCCCACATGGCGCCGCATCACGCGAGCGCCCCCGTAGCTCAGGGGATAGAGCGTCTGCCTCCGGAGCAGAAGGCCGCAGGTTCGAATCCTGCCGGGGGCACCCATCTACCAGGCCTGTATCGGGTTCGACGCTTCCGGTTCCCGGTGAATTTCGCAAACCGCGGTTCACTTATACGCTCTGCCCATGACCACTCCCGTGTTGCGGGTCTCCCCGGTCAGCCTTCGCGCGCTGGCGCAGCGCTGTTCAGTGCTGTCTGGTCATGTCACACCGGCTTTGCCGACAACGGCGGTGCCTCGGTGGCAGTCCAGCGGCGCTGCCTCCAACACTGTCAACACCGGCGCCAGCGCAGCGGCTGCCGCGATGCGCACACGGATGACCGCCGACTCGACAAAGCTCGCCGCCGCGGCCGACGAGTATGTGGCGATGGACAACGAGGGTGCCGCCGCCCTGGCAGCGGTCCCCCAGCGTGATGCTGGCCTCCCGCCCTTGGCCCCGCTCTCCGGCACCGACGGCGGCGCGGGTGCGGCCGGGATGGGCGAGTAACCCGCGATGACCTATCCGACGTTGACCGAGATCGAGGACGCCGATTGGGATTTCCTGACCATCAACGCAACCGCCTGGGCCTCCCTCGCCGACACCTGGGAAGCCTCGTTCACCGAGGTCCGCGAGGCCTCAAAGACCCCTGGCGGGACCCCCTGGACCGGCGCCGGAGCTGAGGCCTTTCAACACCGCACCGCCGCCGATGTGGTCACCGTCCACGGCCCCGCAGACATGCTGCGCCGCGCCGCCGATATTGCCGCCCGCGCCGCACAGGCCCAACAAGGCAACAAGGCTGCTGTACTCGAAGCCATCGGCCTCGCCGAACGCGACGAATACCGAGTCGGCGACGACTACTCCGTCACCGACACCTGGCCCTACTACACTTCAGCGGCCGAGCAGGAGGCACGCGAGTTCGCGGCTGAGCGGCATCGGGCATTCATCAGATCTCGGGCCGACAATCTGGTCCATCACGAGCAGGAGATAGGCCGCCAACTCAGCACCGCCACCGCAGGACTGCGCGCCTTCAGCTTCGGCGAAGACGGCGCTGACGGCGGGGCAGGCGGCAACGGGCGTCCGCATGTTCCGGCGCCAGTCGACGCCGACCCGTCCGATGCAGCGCGGCGGCGTGATCAGGCGATTGCCGAGGATCCCGCTGCCGACCCCACGGCACGCCGGCTGGCTCAGGAACGTCTCGATGATTTCCGGAATTCGGAGTTCATCGGCCCGCTACCAGCCGATCCAGTTCTGGGCGGCGACGCGCGCACCCGCGCCCAAGCCAGACGGCAGCTTCAGGCTTTCCTGGAATCTGGTCAGGCCTATCCAGACCGACCACCGCTGACACCCGATGAAGCAACCCGAATGCTTGATAGGTGCGAATCCCAGGCTCGGGAATTGGTGCTTGGCAGCTTCGCCAATCAGCTGAAGTCGGCGGGGGTCTCGCCGGCCGGTGTCCGGCAAGCGCTCGATGAGGTGCACAGCGGCAAGTCGCCCCGGCAGCTGCTCCACGACGCGGGCTCTGGCATATCGAGCGGGGTCGGCGGTCTGGGCAGCGGCCTGGGTTCGCAGGCAAACGCCCTCCCCCAGGGCAAGCATTGGGGCGAAGCTCAAGTGTGGTCGAAGGCGGATGTCGATGCCCTCAAGACGCTGGGTAAACGGCTGTCTGAGCCGTCCCGGTAAGTCCGGGGACTGATTTCCTTGAATCACCCCGCCTTCGGTGGGGTGTGCCTGTGATCGTAGTGAAGCGCTTC
>NZ_JRMM01000085.1:0-18314 GCF_000972905.1 Mycobacterium sp. UM_Kg27 | reverse complement strand
CGGCGGCTTCAACTTCGGCCCTAACGGAATCGGCGCCGGCGGCGGACAGAACAACAGCGCCAACGTCAACATGGGGCCCTTCGGCGGCGGTTACCACGCCAATACCGGTGGGGGCGTCAACTTCGGCGGCCGGTAACCGGCAATACAGGGCCTGCGGGGCGCCCCTGACGGGCGCCACGCAGGCCTTGTTGTGTCAGGTGGGGCTAGGCGGCCAGGTAGGCCACGGCGTCCCGCAACCGCTCGGCGGCGGTACGCAGCGCACCGGCATCGGGTCCGTCCCGCAGCACCTCCCGCGAGACCGCCGGCAACAAGCTGCCCGCAGCGGCCCCTCCCAGCCCGGCAAGGGCCTCTGGGCGCCCTCCCTGGGCTCCAATGCCCGGCACCAGCACCGGCCCACCCAGGGCGCTCAGATCGGGCACCTCGCGCAGCGTGGCGCCCACCACGACCCCGACCGAACCCAGGCTCGCCGCGCCCTCGGCCCGATTGGCTTCCGCGGCCGCGTCGACGATCGCCTGTGCCACGGTGCGGCCGTCGGCGTCTCGGGCACGCTGCACACTGGCCCCCTCCGGGTTTGAGGTGGCGGCCAACACGAACACTCCCCGCCGATGCTGCGCGGCGGTCTCCAGTAACGGCTGCAGCGACCCGAAGCCCAGGTAGGGCGAGGCCGTCACCGCATCGGCAGCCAACGGCGACGGGCCGGCCCAGGCGGCGGCGTAGGCGGCCATGGTCGAGCCGATGTCGCCGCGCTTGGCGTCGGCCAGCACCAACACACCGGCCTCGCGCAGCGCCGCGATGGTGTGCTCCAGCACGGCGAAGCCGGCCGACCCGTAGGCCTCGAAGAACGCCACCTGCGGCTTGACGACGGCGAACCCGGCGAACGCCGCCACACACGTCTCGCTGAACGCCGCCAGCCCGTCCGGCGTCGCGGGCAAGCCCCACGAGGCCAGCAGTTCGGGGTGCGGATCGATGCCCAGGCACAGCGGCCCGCGGGCCGCTGTCGCTTCGGCCAGGCGTGCCCCGAACCCCGGTGTCACTACTGCCCGCCCAGGGTGCTGTGCAGCTCCTGCAGCGAGCGCACCCCGATATCGCCGCGGATGCCCGCCTCGATGCCCTGCACCGCCGCGGCCGCACCCTGAACAGTGGTGATGCACGGGATGTTCACGCTGACCGCTGCCGAACGGATCTCGTAGCCGTCCACCCGCGGGCCGGAGTTGCCGTACGGGGTGTTGATCACCAGGTCCACCTCCCCGGCCCGGATCGCGTCCACCGCGGTCAGCTCCGGGCGCTGCGGACTGGGTTCCTCGAAATTCTTGCGCACCACATCGCACGGAATCCCGTTGCGGCGCAGCATTTCCGCGGTCCCCTCGGTGGCCAGCACCCGGAAGCCCAAGTCGGCGAGCCGTTTGACCGGAAACACCAGGGAACGCTTGTCATGGTTGGCCACCGACACGAAGACCGTGCCCTGGGCCGGCAGCGACCCATAGGCGGCGGTCTGGCTCTTGGCGAACGCGGTGCCGAAATCGCGGTCGATGCCCATCACCTCACCGGTGGACTTCATCTCCGGGCCGAGCAGCGAGTCGATGCCCGAGCCGTCCGCGCGACGGAAGCGGTGGAACGGCAGCACGGCCTCCTTGACCGCGATGGGGGCGTTCGGGCCGACGGTAGCCCCGTCCCCGGAGGCGGCCAACAGGCCCTCCGAGCGCAGCTCGGCGATCGTGGCGCCCAGCATGACGCGCGCGCACGCCTTGGCCAGCGGCACCGCGGTGGCCTTGGACACGAACGGGACGGTGCGGCTGGCCCGCGGATTGGCCTCCAGGACGTAGAGCACGTCATCTTTGAGGGCGAACTGCACATTGAGCAGTCCCACCACCCCGACGCCGTGTGCGATGGCCTCGGTGGCCCGCCGCACCTTCTCGATGTCGCTGCGCCCCAGCGTCACCGGCGGCAGTGCGCACGCCGAGTCACCGGAGTGGATGCCGGCCTCTTCGATGTGCTCCATGATGCCGCCGATGTAGACCTCGGTGCCGTCGCACAGTGCGTCGACGTCGATCTCGATGGCGTCTTCGAGGAACCGGTCGACCAGCACCGGATGTTCCGGGGACAGCTGGGTGGCCCGGGTGATGTAGCCGTGCAGCGTCTCTTCGTCGTAGACGATCTCCATGCCGCGCCCACCCAGCACGTAGGAGGGACGCACCAGAACCGGATAACCGATGTCGGCGGCGATCCGCTTGGCCTGCTCGAAGGTCGTCGCGGTGCCATACCGCGGCGCCGGTAGGCCGGCGGTGGTCAGCACGTCACCGAATGCGCCGCGGTCCTCGGCCAGGTCGATGGCTTCCGGGCTGGTTCCCACGATCGGCACACCGGCATCGGCGAGCCGCTGGGCCAACCGCAACGGGGTCTGTCCGCCCAGCTGCACGATCACGCCGACCACCCCGGGGCCGCCCTGCCCGGACTGCTGTTCGGCGTAGTACACCTCGAGCACGTCCTCGAACGTCAGCGGTTCGAAGTAGAGCCGGTCGGCGGTGTCGTAGTCGGTGGACACCGTCTCGGGGTTGCAGTTGATCATCACCGTCTCGAACCCGGCCTGGCTCAAGGTGATCGCGGCATGCACGCAGCTGTAGTCGAACTCGATGCCCTGGCCGATCCGGTTGGGCCCGGAACCCAGGATGAGCACCTTGGGCTTGACCTCCTGGGGCGCCACCTCGGTCTCCGCGGCGGGGTCGAGCTCGAAAGTGCTGTAGTGATAGGGCGTCTTGGACTCGAATTCCGCCGCGCAGGTGTCGACGGTCTTGAACACCGGGTGAATGCCCAGCCGGTTCCGCAGCAGCCGCACCCCGTCCTCACCGGCCAGTTCCGGGCGCAGCACGGCGATCTGATGATCCGACAGGCCGCTGTATTTGCAGCGGCGCAGCAGGTCCGCGTCCAGCACCGGGGTGTCGACCACCTCGGCGCGCAGCGCCACCAGGCCGTTGATCTGGTCGACGAACCACGGGTCCACACCGGAGGCCTCGGCGACCGCTTCCACACTGGCGCCCAGCCGCAGCGCCAGCTCGATGTCGTAGAGCCGGCCCTCGGTGGGGGTGCGCAGCCGCTCCAGCGCTGCGGTGGCCGAGTCTTCGTCGGGGTCCGGTTTGGTCCAGAACCCGGCGCGATCGGTCTCCAGCGAGCGCATCACCTTGCCGAGCGACTCGATGAAGTTGCGGCCCAACGACATCGCTTCACCCACCGATTTCATGGTGGTGGTCAACCGCGGGTCGGCGCCGGGGAACTTCTCGAACGCGAAGCGCGGCGCCTTCACCACGACGTAGTCCAGCGCCGGCTCGAAGCAGGCCGGGGTCTCTTTGGTGATGTCGTTGATGATCTCGTCGAGGGTGTAGCCGATCGCGAGCTTGGCGGCGATCTTGGCGATCGGGAAGCCGGTCGCCTTAGACGCCAGCGCACTGGATCGCGAGACCCGCGGATTCATCTCGATCACGATGAGCCGACCGTCCTTCGGGTTGACCGCGAACTGGATGTTGCAGCCGCCGGTGTCCACCCCGACCTCGCGCAGGATCGCGATGCCCAGATCGCGCATCCGCTGATATTCCCGGTCGGTCAGTGTCATCGCCGGGGCGACGGTCACCGAGTCGCCGGTGTGCACGCCCATCGGGTCGACGTTCTCGATCGAGCAGACCACGACGACGTTGTCGTTGCCGTCGCGCATCAGCTCGAGCTCGAATTCCTTCCACCCGTAGATGGATTCCTCGATCAAGACGTTGGCCGTCGGCGAGGCGGCCAGGCCGTCGCCGGCCATCCGCTCCACCTCGTCGAGGCTGGCCGCCAGCCCGGATCCCAGACCGCCCATGGTGAAAGAGGGGCGAACGACGACGGGCAACCCGAGTTCGGCGACGGTCTCGGTGACCTCGGCCATGGTGTAACAGACCCGGGAACGCGCCGACTCGCCGCCTACCTTGGCGACGATGTCCTTGAACTGCTGGCGATCCTCGCCGCGCTGGATCGCCTCGAAGTCCGCGCCGATCAGCTCGACCCCGTAGCGCTCCAGCACCCCGTGCTCATGCAGAGCCACCGCGGTGTTCAGCGCCGTCTGCCCACCCAGGGTGGCCAGCAGCGCATCGACCTTGTTGCCGCGCTCAGCCTGCTGAGCCAGCACCTTTTCGACGAACTCCCAGGTGATGGGCTCGACGTAGGTGTTGTCGGCATATTCGGGGTCGGTCATGATGGTGGCCGGATTGGAGTTGACCAGGCTCACCTGCAGGCCTTCGGCCTTGAGCACGCGGCAGGCCTGGGTCCCCGAATAGTCGAATTCGCAGGCCTGTCCGATCACGATCGGCCCGGAGCCGATCACCAGAACATGGCGCAGGTCGGTACGGCGCGGCATTACTTCTCCCCTGCCATCAGGTCGACGAACTGGTCGAACAGGTACTCCGCGTCGTGCGGTCCGGCCGCGGCCTCCGGGTGGTACTGCACCGAGAACGCCCGGCCGTCGGCGAGCTTGACGCCCTCGACGACTCCGTCGTTGGCGCAGGTGTGGCTGACCACCGCCGGGCCGAAGTCGGTGTCAAAGCGTTGGCCTGCTTCGCCTTCCAGCGCAAAGCCGTGGTTCTGCGCGGTCACCGCCACCCGCCCGGTGGCGTGGTCGATCACCGGGATGTTGATGCCGCGGTGGCCGAACGTCATCTTGTAGGTGTTCAGGCCCAGTGCCCGCCCCAGGATCTGGTTGCCGAAACAGATTCCGAACAACGGGATTCCGGCACCGAGCACCTCGCGGGTCAACGCCACCATCGCCTCCGCGGTGGCCGGGTCCCCGGGCCCGTTGGACAGGAACACTCCATCTGGCTTCAGGTCGGCGATCTGTGCGAAGTCCACCGACGACGGCAGCACGTGGCTGCGGATTCCGCGCCGCGAGAAGTTGCGCGGCGTGTTGGTCTTGATGCCCAGGTCCAGCGCGGCGATGGTGAACCGGTGTGCGCCCTCGGGTTCCACCACGTATCCGGCGTCGGTGCTGACCTGCCCGGCGAGGTCGGCGCCGAGCATCGACGGCTGCTCACGGACCCGGGTCACCAACTCATCCGGTGATGCCAGCGCGTCACCGGAGAACACCCCGGCCTTCATCGAGCCGTGATTGCGCAGGTGGCGCACGATGGTCCGGGTGTCGACCCCGGCGATACCGACGATGCCCTGACGGACCAGCTCGTCGTCGAGGGTTCCGGTGGCCCGCCAGTTCGACGCCCGCGGCGACGGGTCGCGCACCACATAGCCCGCCACCCAGATCTTGTCGTCGCGGCTCTCCCCGTCCTCGCGGTTCCAGCCGGTGTTGCCGATCTGCGGGGCGGTGGCCACCACGATCTGCCGGTGGTAACTGGGATCGGTCAGGGTCTCCTGATAGCCGGACATGCCGGTGGAGAACACCGCCTCACCCAGGGTCTGTCCCACGGCCCCGAACGGCGTTCCGGTGAACGTCCGGCCGTCCTCGAGAACCAGCACCGCACGCGAGTTCATCTGTCGTCTTCCTCTTCTTCCAACCAGCGGCTGTGCTCCGCGCGGTCGTCCGCGCGGAAGCCGGTGTCTATCTCGGTGCCCGACGGCAGTTGCCAGCGGATCGCCAGCACTCCGTCGTGGCTGCGCGTTGGGATCGTGCGCCCGACGATGCCGCGTTCGGCGCGAACGGCGATCACCGTCTCCGCAGGGATCCAGATCGGCCGGGCGCCGCTGCGCTGCACCATGATTCCCTCGGGATAGCGGGTCAGCACCGCCTTGGTGCGATAGCCCAGGTCGCCGACCACCACCCGGTCGTTCCACTTCGGGGCCAGCGTGCAGCCCAGATACTGCCCGCGGGTGGCGGCCACAGTCGGTGCCCCCACCGTGTCGGGCACCGTGGGCAGGGTCCCGATCAGCGCGTCCTGCAGCTGGCCGCGACGGCGCCAGCCGCGCATCATCAACCGGATCACCACGCCGATCAGCACCACCAGCAGAAACGCGAAGACCAGCGAGCCGATCAGCGTGGGCGTGTTCATACCGGGCTCTTCCCGTCCCGGGCGGTGATCCGGCCACGCAGCAGGGTCGCGGTGACGGTCGCGGGCAGGGTCATCTCCTCATAGGGGGTGTTGTCCGAACGGCTGGCCAGTTGCGCACCGGCGACCACCCAGGTGGTGTCGGGATCGATGACGGTCAGGTTGGCCGGCTCGCCCACCTCCAGTGGACGGCCCTGATCCGGCAGACCGACGATCTGCGCGGGCCGCTCGCTCATCACCCGGGCCACGTCACGCCAGGTCAGCCGACCGGTCTGCACCATGGTGGCCACCACCACCGAAAGCGCGGTCTGCAGGCCCAGCATCCCGGGCCGGGCGGAGGCGAATTCGCAGGTCTTCTCGTGTTCGGCGTGCGGGGCGTGATCGGTGGCCACGCAATCGATCACGCCGTCGGCCAACGCCTGACGCAGCGCCTCGGTGTCGGAGGCCTCGCGCAGCGGCGGGTTGACCCGGTTCATTCCGTCGTAGTCGACGAGCCGGCTGTCATCGAGCATCAGGTGGTGCGGAGTGACTTCGGCGCTCACCGAGATACCTTGCGCCTTCGCCCACTTCAGCAGCTCCACGGTGCCGGCGGTGGACGCATGGCAGATGTGCAGTCGGGCGCCGGCGTCGCGGGCCAGCAGGACGTCTCGAGCCACAATCGACTCTTCGGCGACGCGCGGCCAGCCGGCCAGGCCCAACCGGGCCGCGTTGGGCCCCTCGTGGGCGACCGAGCCGACAGTCAGCCGTGGCTCCTCGGCGTGCTGGGCGATCAACACCCCCAGTCCGGTCGCGTACTCCAGCGCGCGGCGCATCACCAGCGGGTGGTCCACACAGACACCGTCGTCGGAGAACATCCGAACACCGGCGGTGCCGGCGGCCATCATGCCCATCTCTGTCAGCTGCGTGCCGCCCAGCCCGACCGTGACTGCGCCGACCGGGTGCACGTCGACCAGGCCGATCTGCTGGCCGCGCTGCCAGACATGGTCGGTGACCACCGGAGAGTCGGCCACTGGATCGGTGTTGGCCATCGCGAACACCGCGGTGTAGCCGCCCAGGGCCGCCGCCGCCGAGCCGGTTTCGATGTCCTCGGCGTATTCGCGTCCCGGTTCACGCAGATGGGTGTGCAGGTCGACGAAGCCCGGCAGCAACACCTGTCCGGGCGCGTCGATGACCTCAGCGCCGTCCGGTACGGACAGACCGGTCCCGATCTGCACGATCTGGCCGCCTTGCACCAGGACGTCGACCTGGTCGCCTTCGCCGTAGCACCGCACTCCGCGGATCAGCACGCTCACAACGCTGCTTCCTCTCCAGCCGACCCCGCGGATCCGCTGCCCACCAGCAGATGGAACAGCACCGCCATGCGCACGTGCACGCCGTTGGAAACCTGTTGCAGCACCGCGGATTGCGACGAGTCAGCGACCGACGAGGAGATCTCCATGCCGCGCAGCATCGGACCGGGGTGCAGCACCACCGCGTGGTCGGGCAGCATCGCCCGGCGCTTCTCCGAGAGCCCGTACCGCACCGAGTACTCCCGCGTAGACGGGAAGAATCCGCCGGTCATCCGCTCGGCCTGCACCCGCAGCATCAGCACCGCGTCGGCCGCGGGCAGCTCGGCGTCGAGGTCGTAACTCACGGTCACCGGCCAGTCGCTGCCCCCGGCCGGCAACAGCGTCGGCGGGGCGACCAGCACCACCTCTGCGCCGAGGGTGGCCAGCAGTTGCACGTTGGAGCGGGCCACCCGGCTGTGCACGATGTCGCCGACGATCACCACCCGTCGGCCCTCGATTCCGCCGAGTCGTTGGCGCAGCGTCAGCGCGTCCAGCAGCGCCTGGGTCGGGTGTTCGTGGGTACCGTCGCCGGCGTTGATCACCGACGGCCCGGTCTCCTCGGCGCGCGCGGTCCACTCGGCGAGCAGGTGCGCCGCCCCCGAGGACGGGTGCCGGATGATCAGCGCGTCGGCGCCGGCAGCGCGCAATGTCAACGCGGTGTCGCGCAGCGACTCGCCCTTGTTGACCGAGGATCCCGACGCCGACACGTTGATCACGTCGGCGCTCATCCACTTGCCGGCCACCTCGAACGAGACCCGGGTCCGGGTGGAGTTCTCGTAGAACATGGTGATCACGGTGCGCCCGCGCAGGGTGGGCAGCTTTTTGACCTCGCGTCCCACCAGCGCCTGAGCGAAACGGTCGGCGTCGTCGAGGATCGCGGTGGCCTCATCACGGCTCAAATCGCCGGCTGCCAGCAGATGCCTGGTGCTCATCGGGTAATCACCACCTGGTCGCGGCCGTCGTGTTCAGCCAGTAGTACGTGCACGCTTTCGCCGCGGGCGGTCGGCACGTTCTTGCCGACATAGTCGGCGCGCACCGGCAGCTCGCGGTGGCCGCGGTCCACCAGCACAGCCAGCTGCACGATCCGGGGTCGCCCCACGTCGCGCAGCGCGTCCAGTGCGGCCCGCACCGATCGGCCGGCGAAGAGCACGTCGTCGACCAGGATCACGCACGCGTCGTCGATGCCGCCCGCCGGAATCGAGGTGGGCTCCAGCGGCCGCGGGGGCTGACGCATGAGGTCGTCGCGGTACAACGTGATGTCCAGCGCTCCGTGCGCGACATCAACTCCGCAGAATTCGCTGATCTTGGCGGCCAGCCGCTGGGCCAGGGTGACGCCGCGGGTGGGTATGCCCAACAGCACGACGCGCGGGGAGTTGGCTCTATCGGGGTCGTCTAAGGCCGTCTTCTCGATGATCTGATGTGCGATCCGAGAAACAGTGCGACCCACATCCGCCGAGGACATCAATTCCCGGTCGGTGCTGGAATTACCGGCAGCGCCCATGCGAAACCGCAGGACCTCCTTCTCCGCCTCGCAGGACGGCTCATTAAAGGATGTCGAACTGCCGGGTAGCCTAACACCCGCCGCGCTTGCGGTCGCCGCTAACCTGACCGGGTGAATCTCGACCCGAATCAGGCGCCCCTGCGCGAGGCCTGCGACACCGGCCTGCTGGCCGGCGTGGTGACGCTGGTCTGGCAGCGCGGCTCGGTGCTGCAGGTCAACGAGATCGGCCACCGCGATGTCGGCGCCGGCCTTCCGATGACCCGCGACACGGTCTTCCGGATCGCCTCCATGACCAAGCCGGTCACCATCGCCGCCGCGATGACCCTGGTCGACGAAGGACGGCTGCGGCTGACCGACCCGATCGCCCACTGGCTGCCGGAGTTCGCGGCGCCGCGGGTGCTGGTCGACCCGGCCGGTTCGCTGGAATCGACCACCGCGGCCCGGCGCGCGATCACGGTCGACGACCTGATGACCCACCGCTGCGGCATCGGCTACGGATTCTCCGTGCCCGGTCCGATCGCGCGGGAGTACCAGCGTCTGCCCTTCGGTCGCGGACCCGAAGCCTGGCTGACGGCGCTGGCGGCGTTGCCCCTGGTGGATCAGCCCGGTGAGCGCATGACCTACGGCCACGGCACCGACGTGCTGGGTGTGCTGCTGTCGCGGATCGAGGGCAAGCCACTGCCCCAGGTGATCGAGGACCGGATCCTGGGCCCGCTGGGAATGACCGACACCGGCTTCTGCGTCACACCGCAGGCACGTGGGCGCAGCGCCACCATGTATCGCGTCGAGGGGGAAACGCTGCGCGACGATGCGATGGGTCCGGTGCCGATCACGATGCCGGCGTTTCCCAACGCCGGGGGCGGCCTGATGTCCACTGCCGACGACTACCTGGCGTTCGCCCGGATGTTGCTGGCCGACGGCATGTTCGACGGCACCCGGGTGCTCTCGGCGGAATCCGCGCGGGCGATGCGCACCGATCAGCTCACCGACGACCAGAAGCGGCACGCGTTCCTGGGCGCCCCGTTCTGGGTCGGTCGCGGGTTCGGTCTCAACCTGTCGGTGGTGACCGACCCGGCGAAGTCCCAGCCGCTGTTCGGACCGGGCGGTGCGGGCGCGTTCGGCTGGCCGGGCGCCTACGGCACGTGGTGGCAGGCGGATCCGGCCGCGGACCTGATCCTGATCTATCTGGTCCAGAACTCTCCGACGCTCTCCGCCGACATGGCCGTCGCGGTCGCCGGCAATACCTCGATCGCCAAGCTGCGGGTGGCGCAGCCGAAGTTCGTCCGCCGGACCTACGCGGCGCTGGGTCTGTGAGCCCGGTCTAGCGGCCCTCGCCCGCGAGGCTCGCTCCTGCCCGGCGAGCCTTCGCCAGCGCGGCGTCGCGCATCTGTTCCCGCTCCTCGGCGGTCCAGCGCGTGGTCGGTTCGAAGACCAGGGTCTGCACGTTGTAGCCCAGCATGGTGAACACGTACTCCAGATAGGGGCGCTGGAAGTCCTGCAGGTCGGCACGATTGCCGTCGTACGCGCTGGAGCGGGTCAAGACGAGTTGCAGCGGCTTGCCCTGCCCCAACGTGCCCACGTGTTCGCCGCGCTCGTTGAGCGTGAAGCTGGCCATCGGTTGCACGATGACGTCGATCCACGCCTTCAGCGCATGCGGCACATGCCAATTCCACATCGGCGACGACACCACCAGGCGGTCGAATGAACGCACCCGGTCGATTTCGGCCAGCACCTCCGACCAGATCTGCTTCTGCTCAGGGGTGCGGCGTTCGCCGTAGAGCGGAGCGAACTTGGCGAATGCGGCGTCGCGCCCGAACACCAGCATCTCGTCGGTCCACACCGAGAACCGTTCGACGTCGCCGACCGCTGCCGCGGGCGCGGCGTCCAGAAAGGCCTGGGTCAGTGCCGAGGACAGTGAGTGCTCTTGCTTCGGACTCGCTTCCACCCACAGCGTTTTCATGGTGCCCTTCGTGGTCAGATCATCGAGATCGGTGAGATCTTCACGCCGGCCTCGAGTGCGCCAGACAACTCGCGTGCCACGTCGTAGTCGAAGACTACGTGCCCGCAGATCACGTCGACATCGCGTTTGGCGCGCTGCAGCGGGCTGGTTACGAACTGCGCACTGGCACCGGAGGCTTCGAGCAGATCGGCGATCACGGCGCGGGATTCGTGGACGATGTACGCGGCCGCCGCCCGGGCATCGGCCCGAGTGGAACGGCTGATCCGCTCCCGCGCGTCCACCGCACCTTGAATCCGGCCGACAGTGTCGCCGAGCAAGCCGCGCAGCGCACGCAGCCGAACCCGCGCATCACCGAGGCGAATCTGGGCCGCCGGCTGATTCTTCTGCGCGGCACCGGAATACGCCAGGACCCGTCCGGCCAAGCGCTCGGCGAACAAGTCGGCGACCCATTCGGCCGACCCGAGGGCGGGCATCGCGGCGACCAGGGCCAGCGCCGGGACCATCGGCCACCGGTACGCCGAGCCGTCGTGCAGCTCGGCGCCGGTCGCGGTACCGGAGTAGATGTCGACGACCTTGACCAGCCGGTGCGACGGGACTAACACATCCTCGATGACGACATCGTTGGAACCGGTGGCCCGCATGCCCGCGGTGTGCCAGACATCCTCGATGTGAATGTCGGCCGCCGGGAGCAGCACCAGCGCAGGGTAAGGGCCGTCGTCGGGACCGCAGATCGCTCCGACCATGATCCAGTCGGCATCCATCACCCCGGTCGCCCATGACCAACGCCCGGACAGCCGGATTCCGTCACCGTCGGGCACGCCGCGTCCGGTCGGCGCCAACGGCGCCGGGCACAGCACCGGCCCGTCGGCGAACACCTCGTCCTGGGCCTGCTCACCGAAGAGCGCCAGCATCCAGTTGTGCAGGATGTAGAAGCCGAGCGTCCAGGCACTCGACGCGCAGCCATGCGCCATGCGCCGAATCGGGTCGAGGATCTCGGGAAACTCGGCCTGGCGTCCGCCGTAGCGTGCCGGCAAGAGCAGGTCGGCCAGCCCGGACTTTCGGAATTCGTCGACGGTGTCTGCCGGCAGTCGGCGCAGCTCCTCGGCCGCCGCGGCGCGCTGCGCCAGTCGGGAGATGAATTCCTCGGACACCACCGGTGCCATCGTGGTCGCCATGGTCGGACCGTACCATACCTTTTGGTATGGACGTCAGTGGCGAAGCATGACGTCCAGGAACTGTTCTCGCCGTCCCGCGGCCGATGAGCTCGGCGCCGACCCGGCCAGATGCAGAAACCCGATTCCGGCGGCGAACGTTGCGTTGGCACGCATCTCGGCCTCGTCTGCATCGAAGCCGTCGTCGAGAAACACCTGCCGAACCGCTTGGAGCACCCGCCGATCCGAGCTGCGTACCGCCGCGGCGACGCTGTCCTCCGACCGCGCCCATTCGCGCATCGCACGTTCGAGCATCCAATGCGCGGGCCCGACCAGGGCGGTCATCATGCGCGACAACCGCTCACGCGGAGGCAGTTCCGACAGCGCATCGAAGTCGCCGCGTTCGGAGTCGCGCACGGTCGCCCAGGTGTCGACCAGTCCCTGGCGGTAGGCCTTCATGTCGGCGAAATGCCAGTAAAAGCTGCCTTTGGTGACCCCGAGCCGTTTGCAAAGTCGGTCGATGGTCAGCGCCTTGAGCCCGTCTTCGGCCAGAATCCGGAAGCCGGCTTGCACCCAGTCCTGCACGGACAGCCGGGGATTGCCACCCGACCCGCCAACTGCGTCCGACGTGGCCATGACGAGTCAGCGTACTTAATCGGCGAGGCCGGGTGCCTGCGCGTAGCGGTCCAATGCCTCGGGCGTGAACACCGCCAACCCCAGCTCGGGGTTGTAGCCGTGAATCTCTTTCACGTCGAGTTCGGCCAGGAAGTAGAGGATCTCCTTGGAGATCACCTGACCGGGAACCAGCACCGGGAACCCGGGCGGGTAGGGCACCACGAAGGTCGTCGAGACCAGCGTCTTACCGTCGGCGACCCGGCGCCCGGCGTCGCCGAGCATCACATACTCGCGGTCGGCCTCTTCATAGCCGGCGTAAAACGCCAATCGCATGTCGCCGAATGTGCTGGCACCGCCGGGACGAAACGCGGGCGCGAACTCGCTGAAATCCGGCAATGGCGGCAGGTCTTCGGTGATCTCAACGGTTTTGCGCTGCTGCAACGCCCGATCGTCGCTGCTGGCCGCCGCCCAGGCCCGGTCCAGTTCGCCGGCGACCCGGCGCAACGCATCGAGCAGGTAGTGCACGCTGGACCAGGTGACACCAATGGTGAAGATCAACAGCACAGAGTTGATGGAGGTCTTGTTGATCTGGATGCCGAATCGGTCCATCAGGACCTTCTCGCGGAATTCATAGCCGTTCATCCCGGTCCGACCCACGAACAGCGTCACCCGGGTCGGGTCCAACACGAATTCGTCGGAACGCCAGGCCTCGTTCCACTCCGCCAAACCGCCCTGGCGGACCTGACGGTAGGAACTGACCGTGGAATTCCGGAACTCATCGGGCACCAGGTCGTCCTCATCGAGAATCCGGAACCATTTGTTGATCAGCCGGTCTTTACGAACCCGGTGGCGAAACACCAGCGCCATGTCGTAAACCCTCCGGACCAGGTCAAAGCCTTCGATGTCCACCTGGCGGCGCGCCAGATCCAGCGAAGCGAGCAGCTGCTGGTTCGGTGAGGTGGAGGTGTGAGTCAAAAACGCCTCGGCGAACGCATCCCGCGCCAGCGCGTTGAAGTCCTTGTCCCGGACGTGGATCATCGACGCCTGCCGCAGGGCCGACAAGGACTTATGCGTGGAGTGGGTCGCATAGACCCGCACCCGCGCCGAGGGAGCCGGCAGCAGCCGGTGTTCGCTCCACTGGTCGCGATCAATGCCCGCCATGGATTCGCGCCATGCCTGGTACTCCTGGGCGTAACGCGGTGAGCCGAGCATGCTCTCCAGGCGTTCGGCGGCCACCATGGCGGTGCGTTGCCGGGCCCACGGCACCGCCGTCGCGAAGGCGTACCAGGCCTCATCCCAAAGGAAACAAATGTCCGGCTTGATCGCCAGGACTTCCTCCATCACCCGGCCGGGGTTGTAGACGACGCCGTCGAATGTGCAGTTGGTCAAAGACAACATCCGGACCCGGTGCAGCTGTCCGGCGGCTTCCAGGTCCAGCAGTGCCCGCTTGATGGTGTGCAGCGACACCGCGCCGTAGATCGCCGTGGCCGCCAGCGGGTAGGCGTCCAGGTACATCGGATAAGCACCGGCCAGCACCAGACTGTAGTGATGCGACTTGTGACAGTTGCGGTCGATCAGGACGATGTCACCGGGCCGGGTCAACGCCTGCCCCACGATCTTGTTGGCCGTCGAGGTCCCGTTGGTGACGAAATAGGTGTGGTCGGCGTTCCAGGTCTTGGCAGCCTTTTTCATCGCCACCCGGATGGTGCCGTGCGGGTCCAGCAGCGAATCCAACCCGCCCGAGGTCGACGAGGTTTCGGCCATGAAGATGTTGCGGCCGTAGAACTCTCCCATGTCCTGCAGCGAGCGGGAATTGAAGATGCTGGCGCCGCGGGCCACCGGCAACGCGTGGAACTGACCGACCGGCTCGGCAGCATAGGCCCGCAACGCATCGAAATACGGTGTGGCGTAGCGCTTCCGGATTCCGGCAAGCACCGTGCTGTGCAGATCGGTGACGTCGTTGAGCCGGTAGAAGGTGCGGTCGTAGACGTCGGGCTCTTCCTCGGTGTCCGCGGCGATGGATTCGTCCGTCAGCAGATACAGGTCGATGTGGGGACGCAGCAGCCGCATCCATTCGCCGCACTCGATTGCGTCGTGGCTGCCATCGACGACTCCCGCGTCGTCGTTGGCGCCCAAAAGCGTGGTCATCAGCGGGACCCGGTCGCGCGATCGCAGCGGAAGGTCGTGGCGCACGATCGCCGCCTGGATCTCACCGTTGAGCGCTACGGCCGTGACGGCGTCCTCAACGCTGGAGGCCACCAACAGTTCGATCTGCACCTCGTCGTCGAGGTTGCGCAGTGCGCGAAGGCTTTCCGCGAGGCTTTCCGGTGCATCAGGGGGCGAGTCGTCGGCCAGCAGCACGGTGTAGAACTGCTGCCGCCGGGCCTGCGCTACCAATTCCTGATCAGACAGCGGTAACCCCAGGTCGAACAGCGCTGCCCGGTCGCCGTAGTCCGACAGCAGCCGCACCACCAGCGACACCTGCTCGGTCAGCGACACCGTCGCCATGCCCTCGAGGTAGTTGCGAAACGCCGCCAGCCTTCCCGCGCCGGGGAACAACCAATATCGCTCGTAGGCTTCCAGGCGTTGCATCAAGCGCTTGACCTGCGCATATTGGTGGGCGGTGTCCATCCCGGCGCGGTCGACCGCCGCCAATTCCCGACACGCGTCGTCGAGCAGGTTCCAGGTGTCCACCCGCGAATACGACGGGTTCGCCACCGCCGCTAAAGCCGATACTCGTAGTCTCCGATTCCGTGCGTCCCAATCTTGGCCCATGGGGCCAGTCTGCATGATCTTGACGCGGATCGGCCGGTTTAGCGACCTCCGGATCCCTCGGCCGACAGGCCTCGCGAAACCCGGCTTTCAGTCCTGCGGGGTGTCCTCGGAGTCGGGCTCACCGGGTGTGACCGCCGGCTCGCTCGCCGCCCGCACCGCCAGCGAGGCGGCCCGCAACTGCGGTGTCACCAGCATCACCTGGCCCAGCACGCCGTTGATGAACCCGGGCGAATCGTCGGTGGACAACTCCTTGGCCAGCTTCACCGCTTCGTCCACGGCGACCGGCTCCGGGACGTCATCGGCATGCAGCAATTCCCAGATCGCCACCCGCAGGATCGCCCGGTCCACGGCCGGCAGCCGCTCCAGCTTCCAGCCCTGCAGGTGCGAGGTGATCAGGTCGTCGATGTGGGCGGCGTGCTCGGTGACCCCCTTGGCCACCGTGACGGTGTACGGGTGCAGCGGTGACACGTCGGGCTGCTCACTCGCCAGCGCCGTTCGCAGCTCCGCGCCTTGGGCCGGGGTCAGGCCCCGGGCCTCGGCCTCGAAGAGCACGTCGACGGCACGCCTACGGGCCTGGTGCCGGCCCTTCACCGGCTTGCCAGCAGGCATGGTCAGGAGTTGACCCGTCCCAGGTAGCTGCCGTCGCGGGTGTCGACCTTCAGCTTGTCTCCGGTGTTGATGAACAGCGGCACATTGATCTGGGCACCGGTCTCCATGGTGGCCGGCTTGGTGCCCGCGCTGGACCGGTCGCCCTGCAGGCCGGGCTCGGTGTGGGTGACCTCCAGCTCGACGCTGACCGGCAGCTCCAGATACAGCGGCACCCCGTTGTGGAAGGCGATCTGCACCAGCATGCTCTCCAGCAGGTAGTTCGCCGAGTCGCCAACCAGCGATTCCGGCAGCGGGTGCTGCTCGTAATCCTCGCTGTCCATGAACACGAAGTCGTTGCCGTCGCGGTACAGGTAGGTGGCGTCGCGGCGGTCCACGGTGGCGGTCTCCACCTTCACGCCGGCGTTGTAGGTCTTGTCCACGACCTTGCCCGACACCACATTCTTGAGCTTGGTGCGCACGAAGGCCGGACCCTTGCCCGGCTTGACGTGCTGAAACTCGGTGATCTGCCACAACTGGCCGTCGATCACCAGCACCAGCCCGTTTTTGAAGTCAGCAGTTGAAGCCACGGTCGTTCACGTCTCCTAGAGAATGGTCAGTTCCTTGGGGAACCGAGTCAGCAGGTCCGGGGCCTGCCCGGCAGTATCAGCGACCACGAGCGTGTCCTCGATACGGACCCCGCCACGATCAGCCAGATAGACGCCGGGCTCTACGGTCACCACAGCACCGGCAAGCAGTGTACCGTCGGCCGCCGCATTGATTCCGGGCGCTTCGTGAATCCGCAACCCGACCCCGTGGCCGAGGCCGTGACCGAAGGTCTCGCCGTAGCCGGCCTCGGCGATCACGGTGCGCGCGGCGGCGTCGACCGCACACAGTTCCACGCCCGGTTGCAGCGCCTCCCGGCCGGCCCGCTGCGCGGCCTGCACCACCTGATAGATCTCCCGCTGCCAGTCCGCGGGCGGCCCCAGCACGAACGTGCGGGTCATGTCGGAGTGGTAGCCGGCCACCAGGGCGCCGAAGTCGATCTTGACGAAGTCCCCGGCGGCCAGCACGGCGTCGGTAGGCCGGTGATGCGGAATCGCCGAGTTGGGGCCGGTGGCCACGATCGTCTCGAACGATGCGGCGTCGGCCCCGTGGTCGAGCATCAGGGCTTCCAGTTCCCGGCGGACCTCCCGTTCGGTGCGCCCCGGCCGCAGTCCACCGCGGTCCACCAGCTCACCCAGAGCCGCGTCGGCAGCCTCGCAGGCCAGTCGCAGCATGGCGACTTCGCCGGCGTCTTTGACCTCGCGCAGCGCCTCCACGGTGTTCGAGGCCCGGACCAGCTCGACGGGGCTGTCCCCGCCGGGCACTGCTCGCTCCCCCCGCAGGGCTGCCGAAAGGGCATCGAATCCGTCCACGGTCACCACGTGGGCCTCGAAGCCGACCCGCAGCGCCCCGGCCGCCGCAGCCTGGGTGAGAAGGTGCCGGGGCGCGGCGCGTTCGATCGCGACCTGCAGGTCGGGGGCCTGGCGGGCAGCCTGTGTGCGATAGCGACCATCGGTTGCCAACACCGGTGGCCGCTCGTCCGCATAGACCAGCAGCGCCCCGGCCGAACCGGTGAACCCGGACAGATAACGCACGTTGATCAGGTCCGTGACCAGCATCGCGTCCAGGTCGGCGGCGCCGATCGCAGCACTCAGACGCGCCCGACGGGAGGAATGTGTCACGCGGTGTGACGGTACTCGCTACGCTGTGGCCCCATGAGCAAGTGGTTTCTGCGCGGGCTGGTGTTCGCTGCACTGATGGTCGTGATCCGCCTCATCCAGGGGGTGCTGATCAACGCCTTCGAGGCGCAGGCCGGTCTGATCAGCCTGGCATTGATGATCGTGTTCGCGATCGCAGTGTTCGTCTGGGGCCGTTCCGACGGCCGTGAGGACGCCAAAGCCACCGCCGACCCGGACCGGCGCGCTGACCTCGCGATGACCTGGCTGGGCGCCGGGCTGGTCGCCGGACTGCTCAGCGGCTTCGTCTCGTGGCTCATCGGCCAGGTCTACAAGGCGCTCTACATCAGCACCTTCTTCAACGAGCTGACCAGCTTCGCGGCCTTCACCGCGCTGCTGGTGTTCGTGGTGGCGGTGGCCGCCGTGGCCCTCGGGCGCCGCGCCATCGACAAGGAGTACGAGAAGCATCCGGAACGCCGCCCGGTGCGGGCCGCCGCGGAGGAGAGCCAGCCGCCGACCGACGTGTTCGCCACCGTCGGCGCCCCCGCGCTGGCCGCTGAAGAGACCGGTGCCGTACAGACCGAGGCTGCCGCGCCGGCTACCGAGGCGACGCTCACCAGCCCCGACGGTCTTTCGGGAGGCTTCACCCTGTCTCTTATACACATCT
>NZ_JRMM01000084.1:0-18320 GCF_000972905.1 Mycobacterium sp. UM_Kg27 | reverse complement strand
TCGCCCAACCTGACCATGATGGAGATCCGCGCCAAAGCACGCCGGCTCAAGCAGAAGGCCGACCTGCGACTGGTGGCGGTCGACTACATGCAGCTGATGACTTCCGGCAAGAAGGTCGAGTCGCGCCAGCAGGAGGTGTCGGAATTCTCCCGGAACCTCAAGCTGCTGGCCAAGGAGCTCGAAGTGCCGGTGATCGCGCTGAGCCAGCTCAACCGTGGACCCGAGCAGCGCACCGACAAGAAGCCGATGTTGGCAGACCTCCGCGAATCCGGCTGCCTGACCGCCGCGACGCGAATCCTGCGGGCCGACAACGGCTCCGAGGTCACCCTGGCTGAGCTCATGCGGACCGGCGAGCGCCCCCTGGTCTGGTCGCTGGATGAGCAGCAGCGGATGGTGGCCCGGCCGATGACCAACGTGTTCCCCAGCGGCCACCGCGAGGTGTTCAAGCTGCGGATGGCGTCCGGGCGTGAGGTCGAGGCCACCGCCAACCATCCGTTCCTCACCCTGGACGGCTGGGTCGCGTTGGGCGACTTGAATGTCGGGGACCGGCTGGCGGTGCCGCGCCGGGTGCCGGAGCCGGTCGACACCCAGCGGATGGAAGACTGCGAGGTCATCCTGCTGGCGCACATGATCGGCGACGGATCATGTGTGAAGCGGCAGCCGATCCGCTACGCGTCGATCGACGAGGCGAACCTGACCGCGGTGACGGTCGCGGCCATGCACTTCGGGGTGACGGCGGTCCGCGATGAGTACCCGGCCGCCCGGGTGACCACGCTGCGCCTGCCGGCGCCGTACCGGCTGACACACGGCAAGCGGAATCCGATCGCGGCGTGGCTGGACAAGCTGGGACTGTTCGGCAAGCGCAGCTATGAAAAGTTCGTGCCGCAAGAGGTTTTCGCGCTGCCGAACGACCAAGTGGCGCTGTTCCTGCGGCACTTGTGGGCGACCGACGGGTCGGTGCGCTGGGACGAGAAGTTAGAGCAGGCGCGCATCTACTACGCCTCGACCAGTCGGCAGCTCATCGACGATGTTGCGCGGCTGCTGTCGCGAGTCGGGGTGTTCGGCCGCATCAAGCGGGTGACCAAAGCCGGTTATCGCGACGGTTGGCACCTGCACATCTACGGTGCCGAGAACCAGGTCCGGTTCCTGCACAACGTGGGGGCCCAGGGCGCCAAAGCCGAGGGGGCCAAGGAGATTCTGGCTCACCTGCATGGCGTGGCACGCAATCCGAACCTGGACACCGTTCCGAAAGAAGTCTGGGGCCGGGTGCGCCGGGCGCTGGCCGATCAGCAGATGAGTCACCGCGAATTCGCCGCGGCCATGGGCACCCAGTTCTGCGGGTCGACGATGTGGAAGCACGCCCCGAGTCGCGACCGGCTGCACCGCGCCGCCGCGGTGCTCGAAGACCACGACATCCACGCCCTGGCCACCAGCGACGTGTACTGGGACACCATCGCGGAGATCACCAGTATCGGCGAGCACGACGTGTTCGATGGGACGGTGCCCGGCACGCATAACTTTGTGGCACAGGGGATTTCGGTCCACAACTCGCTCGAACAAGACGCCGACATGGTGATTCTGCTGCACCGGCCGGACGCATTCGAGCGCGACGACCCGCGCGGCGGCGAGGCAGACCTGATCCTGGCCAAGCACCGCAACGGGCCGACCAAGACGGTGACGGTGGCGCACCAGCTGCATTTGTCGCGGTTTACCAATATGGCGCACTGACGCCAAGGCGCTGTAGGGTCTCACCCTCCGTGTCATCTTCTCAGCGGCGGTGTCATGTCCTTGTCATGTGTCTCACGAACGTGTCATGCGCGTTGACGCATATATCAGGTCTCGCGCGCATTCTCATGCGCGCGGTGGCATATCGAACGTGTGATAGCTGATTGGCTATCGTGGGTGGTATGGCGCGAATGGGGCCGACGGGTGTCGGGTACGCCGAGCGGCTGGCGGGAAATCTGTTGAAAGTAGCCCGGAGCCGGGCCGGTGTATCGCGGCGGCAGCTCGCCAAATTGGCTGATATGCCACAGTCGACCATCGCTCGCATCGAATCGGGCGCGCGGCAACCGTCACTTCCTGTCCTGTTGCGGATCCTGGCGGCGGTCGACCTCGAAGTCCGAATCAACTTGGCCCCCTACGATGATCACGATGACGTACTTGATGCCACTGACGCGCGCCTGACGCCGGACCAGTTGATCCGCCGGCGCGCCGATCAAGACGCGTTTGCTGCCGCCCTGCGGCACGGCGCAAACGGATGATCTGCTAACTCTGCTTGTCGAGG
Organism: Mycobacterium sp. UM_Kg27; assembly: GCF_000972905.1. Lineage (NCBI taxonomy): Bacteria > Bacillati > Actinomycetota > Actinomycetes > Mycobacteriales > Mycobacteriaceae > Mycobacterium > Mycobacterium sp. UM_Kg27. The sequence continues at coordinate 16,036 of NZ_JRMM01000084.1, read as the reverse complement.
TGGCTCCTGCCTCGTCGGGCGTCGAACTGCCATACGCAAAGCTGCATGGGTGCAGGGCTTTCGAGCGGCAGAGAATACGTTTCCCACTGACATCAGCTACAACTGCTGCGCCACCAACGTGGCGGTGTGACGAACGTCACTGTGTGTAATCTGCGGCGTCGCAGGGCCGAGTGTTCGGGGCATGCATCCCTGTTGCCCAGGGATTTTGCATCAGATCACGCAATAACGCAGCTGCGCAACTGTTTACGGATTGTATGGCGTTGCCTCAAAGCGTCTGCCGGGGCGACTCTCTGCCCGAGACATTTTGTCCGCCGGGGTGTTTGATACCGGTATAACAACCGCGTCCTCACAGTGATGTACCAGTTGTGGACGCGGTATTCAGCGGAAGGCAGCGCCGGTGACGCGTCCGAGGCTTCGACCACGAGACATAGTTCGGGTGGAGCTTCGACTTCCCAGAAGAGCTGCCGAGGTCCTCTACTGGTGCGCCCAAGATTGGAATGTGTCGCTGTCTGCGGCCGGCGCCAAGCTCATCGAACTCGGTTACGAACACGCTGTCACACGTGAGGCGGTGTCTGAATTCACCGCTGCGCCAGGCGATCACAAGGAGCCGGCGGTCAAGAAGGCAGCGACGGAGGGAGGTGCTAACAGGCAGGATTGAGCAGATGTTGTCGCGCTGACAACCCTCCTGAAATACCAAAAGGCCGAGCGGGAACTCGGCCTTCGGTAGCGGCACTTGTGCCGCGATTTGAACCAACCCCATGCGAAGGGACTTCCATGATTTCAACGTATTCGAGCGCGCTTGTCAACGCGTACGTTCCCGAGTCGCCCATCCGGCCAGCCGCCGATGGACCCGATCGACTGGTCCGCGTCGATCCAGCCACTGCCGCAGTCCGGTTCCGGACTGCAGATGATTCCGTCGAAACGCTCGACTGGGACGACGCAGCGGCAGTCTTGGCCGCACCCCTCGCCCCATGGCGGACCTTCCGGTGGTGGTACGGCCAGCGGCACTACTCGGGGACCTACTGGTCCAGGACTCAGCAGGATCACGTGATCTACGAATCTCGGTTGGAGCTCGCACGGCTGATCTACGCCGATTTCGACCAGAACGTCACCTCTATTGCAGCCCAGCCGTTCCTCGTGGAAGCCGAGGTTGATGGCCGGTGGCGGCGCCACGTCCCGGACTTCCTCTTGCGTACGCCGCGCGGCCCGGTGGTTGTCGAGGTGAAGCCACGTGACCGCGTGAGCGCCCCCACCGTCGCCTACACCCTGTCGTGGGCACGCCAACTCATCGAGGACCGCGGATGGGACTACGAGGTGTGGAGTGAGCCGCCCGCGGTCGAACTGGCCAACCTGCGCTTCCTAGCCGGCTATCGCGACGAACGCCGAATCAACCAGAACGTCCTCGAACTGGTCAAGCAGGCTGACCTCGACTGTCTGACCGTCGGGCAAGCGACCGCCGCCCTCTCCGACTTGTCGAGTCCATTGGTGCGCGCGGCGATCTGCCACCTGCTGTGGAACGGAACGTGGGTCACCGACCTCGACGTCCCGCTGCGGGCAACGTCCGTCCTGCGCAAGGGGGCATGGTCATGAACGAGCGACTTCGCATCGGCCCAGGTAGTCGCCTCTGCTACGAGGGCGACCTTGTCGAGATCGTCGAGATCCGTATCGGCACCGGGGGCAATATCGCCACAGTGAAAACTGTTGGGACCGAACAAATCCGCGGCGTATCACTTCGCGAGCTGCTCGCCTACCGCCACAATCATCCGCACGATGAGACGACCCAAAGCAACGAATCGCAGGGCCCTAAAGACGTCGCTGCCACGGTCCTGGCGATGCTCAACAAAGAAGAACGGAACCGAATCCGGGAACGCGCGGGCCACATACGGGAGGTCCTCACCGGATATCGTTCCGGGCATGAGGCCACGGCCGCGCAAGGTGAGCCCCAACCGGAATACCACCCCGACCTGACACTAACTACCAGGTATCACGCCAAGGCAGCCGAGCTCGGTGTCGACGTGCGCACTGTTCAGCGCATGGTGGCCGCGTTTACCGAACACGGCGAAGCAGGGCTGGCCAACCCCAAGACCCTGCGGGTCAAGCAAACACCCGGAGTGGATGTCAGGTGGTGGGAGACCGCCCTGGAGATCATGGTGGAACACACCGATCTCTCGCGCCCGTCACGAACGGCGGTGATCAAACACACCAACGCGCGCGTCATCGCCCGCTTCGGTCCTGACGTCATACCGTTGCCGAGCCGCGCCACCGCCTACCGGACCCTGACCGCGCTGGAGTCAAAACATCCGACATTTCGGTTGAGTACCAAACGCAACCGGGACATCGCCGCGCGTAACCCGGGTGTCCTCGGAAAATTGCGGCCCACCCGGCCCGGCGAATACCTGCTGATGGACACCACCCGACTCGATGTCTTCGCCATGGACCCGATCACGTTGCGCTGGGTCCAGGTCGAGCTCACCGTGGCCATGGATTGGTATACACGCTGCATCACGGGCCTGCGTCTGACACCGGTCTCGACAAAGTCAATCGATGCAACGACGGTCTTGTACCAGACCTATCGGCCGGCGCCGGCACCGACTGCCTGGCCGAAGGAGGCCACGTGGCCCGAACACGGTATACCTCGGTCGGTGCTGCTCGACGTCGCGGCGATTGACCGTGGAGGCGCGCGAGCAGTCGGGCCGGCGATCGTCCCCGAGACGCTTCTGGTGGACCACGGCAAGATCTATGTGTCCGAGCACATGACCAGCGTGTGCCAACGCATGGGTATCTCCATCCAACCGGCACGGCTGCGCACCGGACGTGACAAAGGTCCGGTCGAACGCTTCTTCCGCACCGTCCGGGAAGGCTTGCTGCAATACCTGCCCGGCTACAAGGGTCCCGACATCCACTCCCGCGGCATCGCACCCGAAGACGATGCGCACTTTTACATCGACGAACTCGAAGCAATCATCCGCGAATGGATTGCGGTGGTGTATCACCGGCGGCCCCACCGTGGACTGGTGGAACCGGGCCTGCCGTCGCTGGACCTGTCGCCTGCGGTCATGTTCGAACACGGTCTTGCCCGCGCTGGGTATATCGAAGCTCCGCGAGAATCTGACCTGGCCTTAGAGTTTCTCCCGGTTGAGAAGCGCACCATCCAGCACACCGGCATCGAGATCCGGGGCAGGAAGTACAACGGCCCGGCCCTGGACCGTTATCGCGACCAGCGCAGCCCCTACCCCGGCGGGCGGTGGCCGGTTCACTACCACCCTGACGACATCTCCCGCGTCTACTTCCGCGATCCGAGCGATCGAAGGTGGTACCCGCTGATATGGGAGTACGCAGGAGCGCTCACAGCGCCCTTCGGCGACGATGCCCTCGCCTTCGCCCGCAGCCTGGCACGAAAGAAGTACACCTATCCCAATGACGAGCTCGCGATGGCGCTCCTGTTGGAACGGTGGAACCTCGGACTGGGCAAAACCCCGACCGAAAGGCGGCTGGCGCTGCGTCAATCCCGCGAAGACGACCTGCTCTGCGCCGCAACCGAGAGCACCAAACAACTGGTGCAGGAGCTGTCATCGGTGCAACAGGTACTGCCGGATCAGACCGCTGAAGACCAGGCAGATGACATCGCGCGCCCTCCGGCTGGACCGCCGCCCGAGGACGACTGCGGAGACGACGACGGCAACGACGACCCTGACGACTTCTATGCCACCGCTTGGGAGGACGCATGAGCACCACTCGACTCAACGCACACCAGTCGACCCTGGACAACCTGACGCTTGCACGCAAGGAGGGATTCTTCGCGTTCGCCGAGGCCCCAGCCCCCCGCCCACCTGAGCGACTCACCCGCGCAGGGCTTCAGAAGCTCTGCGAACCAGCACTGGCTGACTACAACGCTCGCCGGCGTTCCTGGCACGCCAACCTCGGGCCCCTGCGCACACCGCAACTAGCCGACGTCCATGAACAACTCTGGGACATCGTCGACAGCAACGACCAAACCGGTGACAAACCCAAGAGCGCCGTCGCCATCGACGGATTCCCCGGGCTGGGAAAAACCACCGCAGCCCTGGCCTTCGCCCGCGACTTCCATCGACGCGAGATCGCCGAACGTGGCGCGCAAACCCCAGAAGGTAACCAGCGAATCCCGGTGTGCCGGGTGGGACTGACCGGCAACACCGGCATGGTCGACTTCAACCGAGCGATGCTCGAATACTTCGGCCACCCGGGTACCAAACGCGGAACCGCTCCGCAATTGGCGCATCGGGCTCTTGACTGCGTGCGGACTTGCGAAACCCGCCTGTTGATGATCGACGACCTGCACTTCTTGCACTGGCGCAACGCCCAGGGCGTAGAAATCAGCAACCACTTCAAGTACATCGCCAATGAATTTCCAGTCACCATCATCTACATCGGAGTCGAACTGGACAACCGCGGGCTCTTCTCCGAAGGCTCGACCTATCAGAATCCGATCATCGCCCAAACCGGCCGCCGTACAACAAAACTCACCATGGAATCGTTCCCCGTCAAAGAGCCGGAGGAACGTAAACGATGGCGTGACCTACTGCTGAGCCTCGAGCAGCGGATCGTACTCGCAGATAGCCATCCGGGCATGCTCGCCGATGAATTGTCCGACTACCTGTATGCGCGATCCTCCGGCCATATCGGCTCTCTGACGACGCTGGTCAACCGGGGCTGTCAACGAGCTGTGCGGACCGGAGCCGAGCGCCTTACCCAGGATCTGCTGGACCGCGTGAAAAACGACGAAGCCTCGGAGAGGGCCCGCGAGGAACTCCAGACCGCGATACGGTCCGGGAACCTCACCACGCGAATCAGCCATCGTGCAAAGCGGATTAAGGACCGCTCCTCATGACGGGCACTCGACGAATCCCCATCGCTGTCGACCCGGTCGCAGGCGAGGCACTCGATTCCTGGTTGGAAGCACTCGCGCACCGAACCCAGACCAGCTGGGGGGATCTTGCAGCGGCTACGGGTCTTGATAGATGGACCCCCCACTGGGTTCCCCGATGGATGGTGCATCTGACACCGGATCAATGTCGCGCGCTGACCACGGCGACTACCGTCGACTCAGCAACCATCCAGGCAATGACGTTCTCGCACTTTGAAGGCCGCGCGTTGGCAACCGACACCGCCACCGGTGGCCTCGACAGAACCTATCCTTGGGGCCCCCGGGCCGGCTCACGCTACTGTCCGCACTGCCTCGCTGAATCCGGTGGTCGCTGGCAGTTGGCCTGGCGGCTGGGATGGACGTTTGCCTGCCTCAAGCACAGCTGCCTGCTGGTCGATGCCTGTCCCGCCTGCATGACCCGGCCCCGAAGTCGACAGCTATCGAGCAGGTCCATTCCATCACCGGGCTACTGCGCAGCTCCAGCCGAAAACCACACAGCCAGGGAGGAGCGCTGCGGTGCCGACCTGACCACCGCCGCACCCCTCACCTTCGACGACGAACATCATGGCGTCCTGTCCGCCCAACGCCGGATCAACGAAATCATCACCGCCGACATCCTCAACAGCGGTGTGTACGCGCGCGACCCACAATCACCGGCCAGCGTCCTAGCCGATATCCGAGCAATCGCCATCCGGGCGCTGACCTATGCAAGCCCGTCGGAACTCGAACAGATCATCGGCACTGACCTGCTGACCGCGTATCAGCAGGACCACCCCCATCTACCGACCGCACGTAACCGCAGCCCGACCAAGAAACTTGCCTTTCAGGCGCCCGAGGCAGCGAGCCTGACCGCGGCGGGGGTGATCGCTGCCCTGCACTGCCTGGATCAACCAGATGTACCAACCGCCGGACAGTCGCTGAGGTGGCTGGTCACCGCCATGCGCTCACGCCGAGCCCACCCATGCACTACGCACCTGCTGTGGACCGGTGGTGTCTCTGGTGCGGTGCAGCTTGCCGCGCTTGGCCCGAGCCTCAAACCCAGCGATCAACTGCGATACCGAACTCTCAGTAGCTGGCCGGCCATCCCGAAGCGGAATCTAGCCGACCTCGACGAGCAGATCGCTCGACTGCCGACCTCACTGTGGCAGAACGTGGCCCTGCGGCTGTCCATACCCGGAAGTCATCTGCGTCAGCTGCGACCCGCGCTATCGGTCGCAGCCCTGCTCGTCAACACCAAGACCAAACTCGGTCCGCTCACCCGCAGAATCAAGAGCCCGCTCGACGACCATGCCGTCTCACGTGTTCTCCAATTGCTCAACAAGCACCCCGACTGGACGGATATCAGCAAGGCAATCGACGCCCTCGCCGAGTATCTCGCTACAGCAACAGTCCCGATCGACTACTCGCGGCGCCGCCGTCTCAACTACGACAACTTGCTGCCCGACGACACCTGGCAGCGCATCTGCCGCGAAACCGGGGCCACGAGCCGCGGGTCGGCCCGCGCCCAAGTGGCCCGGTTCTATTTACAAGAGCGCATCTCCGGTATGCCTATCAGCGGCCAGAGCATCTGCCCTGCCCTACGGACCAAAATTGCCGACTTCCCCTATCACCTCACCCCGGAACTCAGCGACGCACTCGACGACCATGCACTGAAATTCCTTGCCGAGCAAGGCGTCCGGGCCGAACCGGTCCACTACGAGCCGGGCACGGACTTCCTGGGGGGCTTACGTCTGCCGGGCCAGAACCCCGACGCCGTCGACCTCGCCGCCCTACACCGCGGCATCCAGGCGGGACTGACCCTCGGCCGCGCCGCCGAAGATGCCGGAGCAGATCTTGACACGGCCCGTTACCTCCTCACCTGCCACCCGACACCTTCCGCAGCCACCGACCTGAACGCCTACCGCCGCGCCAAGGAGGCCTACCCGCGCGAGGCCTTCATCGAGCGCTACGAACTCTGCGGGATGAGCCTGGCCGAGATCGCGGATCAGGCCGGCGTCAGCCGACAGACCGTCGCTCGCCTTGCCGCCGACTACCAGATCGCGACACGCAAACCCGGCCGCGCAACCAAATACACTGTTGATCCCGATTGGCTCTACACCCAATACGTCGACCATCAACGCCCACTACCGGATCTCGCCCGCGAGCGCGGCGTCAGCACCACGACCATGGCCCGGTGGGCGAAAACCTACGGCGTCCCGTTGCGACCGCGCGGAGGCGCCAGGAATAGCGCACAGGTCGCCACGTGACGCCGACAACGGAGACAAAACGCCACGGGCCTCATGCGAAGCTCCCGGCCCGCTCATTGGCAATCGCATCGAGCACTGCGCGGGTCTGCCGCCGGCGGATGAGGTCCACGGGCCGACGGTCACCAAGGTTGGGGTTCAGCCCGACGAGCCAGCGCTGAGCGTTCGCGATCGAATGCAGCCGCAACAGGTGGGCCGTGACGACTTCGAGTAGGTCCACCCGCTCCGCGTTGACCACGTCGATTGCATCGCCGTCCTGCCACCGCGCGACCTGCGCGGCGTCCACCCCAAGTAGCTCTGCGAGGCGCCGCGAGCCGAAGTCACGGCTGAGTGCGGTCACCTTCTGATCAGTCGGCACCGGCATGATCCAAAACTAGCCCTCCTCGTTGTGGTCGGGGGTGATCTGGACGGGCGTCGCAGGACAAGACCAGCGCATTTCCTCCCAACGCAGACCAAATGCCGAAACCCAGTCAACGAGCCACCGAGTATGACACCTAGTTTTCAGCGCGTTCTTCGTGTAACGTGTCCCTTGCTGGCTCAGTGGTGAAGGCGGGGACTCAATGCGTACAAGTGGAATGAAGCAGCGGTTGGTCCACCTGGTGGACATCGAGAACGCTGTCGGGTGCAGCAGCGTGACACAGGACGACGTCCGGCGCGTTCGTGCGGCCTACTTGGGATCCGGGTTAGTAGGACCGCGAGACCAGGTCATCGTTGGGGTGAGTCATCACAATGTGATCGCTGTGGGTCTTGGGTGGCCGGAGGCCCGACGGGTGGTCCGATCAGGCAAGGACGGGGCAGATTTGGCACTCCAAGAGGTCATGGCGACTGAACAGCTCGACCTCCGATTCGGGGCATGTGTGGTGGTCACCGGCGATGGAGGATTCGCACTTCCTGTTGCCCAGCTGATCGCACGGGGGTTGTCAGTGGCCGTTGTCGGGCCGTTGGGTCGAACGGCTGCCGCGTTGCGCCTGGCGTCCACCGTGAGTAGGCATGTCGATTTCACAGTAGGAACAAGCGCGTCGCGGAGCGTGTCGTGAACGCATCAACCAGCACAATGACCGTCAGCGACATTGCCAAGTTGGCTGGCGTTCAAAAATCGACGGTCAGCAACTGGCGACGTCGCCACAGTGATTTTCCCCAGCCGCTGAACGAAGGTGCTGCGCGGCCGCAGTTTGATACCCACGCGGTGCGCGCTTGGCTCAAGAGTCGGAACCTAGTCGACCTTGTCGAAGATGGGCGCGCCGCCGAGGTTGTCAGGAACTGGCGGTACACAGTCAACCATGTGCAATGCGATGAAGCCGTTGACATCATGATCCTGTTCATCGCAGCCGTGGACGGCGAAAAACTGTGCTATGGAGACAGCTCGGATGAACGGTATCCGGTTACCATCAGTCGCGGGATCTTCGATGATGCCAGTATCCGGGCCACGAAGTCTCAGGCTGATGCGATCCGCGAGTTCCTGGCAACGGAGATTCAAGGCGTTGACAAGGCAGAGCTGCTCGAAGCCGCTGCGCAGGACTTCGATGACCTATCACGCTGGAGGCGGACGGCGGACGCTGTAGATGCCGAGCGGAATCTGCATAACTTGTTGGCGGACCTCGTGCACGAGGAATCCAAAACGATTCTGGACTTCGCTTGTGGTACTGGCGCAGTTATGGCTGCGATCAGTCGACAACATCCTGGCGCAAGAGTTACGGGTATCGAGGTGGACGAAGTCGATGGCTTCGTCGCAGAGGCACGGTTGAGCGGCCGGGCTTTCGCGGAGGTGGCATACGGCGACATTCTCAAAGAAGACGAGCTCAAGGGCCGGAGTTTCGATGCGGTGGTCTGCATTCCGCCGTTTGGCCGTTCGGTGGATGCCGCAACTGATCGCATGCGGCGGATGCCATTTGGCGCTGTGCGAGGGTCTGCTGACGCGGCCTGGCCGCAGCTAGCGGTGCAGGCTCTGGCCGCGGACGGGGAGGCGTTTCTTGTCCTGCCTCACTCGCTGAGCTTCGAGGACCGTTCAGATGCGGTGCGGAGGGAGCTGATTCGTCAGGGCACCGTGGCTGCGATCATTACGTTGCCGGCTAATGCACTCGCTTCGACACGTACATTGTCTGACCTTTGGGTACTGCGCAGCAGGCGCGAGCCCACGGCAAAGGTGTTGTTTGTGGATTTTGCGTCGGCAGAACCATCGTCGCGTAATGAGTACGACGTGTTAAGGAGGGCATTGACCGGTTGGCTAGATGGTGGTGACTTGCCAACAGGCGATCCCCGGTTCACATCGGTGGATGCCATCGCGTTGTTGGGCCAACGCGTCACACTGGACCCGCAGTACTGGTGCGCACATGCAGCGGCACCAAAGTCACCGGATGAGCTGTTGTCAGCGGTTGCCAATGCGACCAAGACGCTGGCCGATATCCGACAGTCTCTGGCCGACTCCGAAGTTCCTCGTTGTTTGTTCATGCCGGAGCGTTCAACGATGGTCTCGGTCCGAGATGCCCGTGAAGACGAGCTGGTCGAGATCCCGAAGAAGACTGGAGCGCAGAAAACGGCTCCGAGCTTGACGGTGACACAAGCCGAGGCGATGCGATCCGGTGATGAAATTTCAGTCACTACTGAGCGAGTCATGGATAGCGACGAAGTACTGCGGCCTGGTGACGTACTCGTCTGGGCTACGGCAGACCGCCAAGTGCGTACTGCAGTGTCGACGATTGGCGGAGTGGTTCCGAGCCACCCGATAGCGGTGCTACGGTGCAGTCGAGATCTGGAACCGCATTACCTAGCGGTCGCGCTGGCGGCCAAACGAAATGCCGTATACGCGACCGGTTCGACCCTCCCGACAATAAGAACGTTGGACCTAGAGTTCCCTCTTATCCCGTTGGAGCAGCAGCGCCAGATCGCAGATTACGTACGCGCGGTACGCGGTTGGGCACAAGCCGGCAAAGCATTGCATGGTGCCGCAGCTGCACTGGAGGATGTGCTGGCTGATGCGGTTGGCTCGGGTGTCGTGGGGCTTGATGAGCCGGATGACGCAAAGTTGGCGGCCCCCACAGCGGTGGACGGAGTATGAGTACGAATCCCGTACCGATGCCAATCAGCCCGCCGCTGGAGAGCCGCCGCCTACCAGCAAATGGACGATCTTCCATCCGACCTACCCGACCTGTTAATAGGCTCGCCATCGTGACCCGGGTGACGTCGTGACCGCGATCGACAAGAAGGCTCTGAAGGAGACCGAGATCCGCACTCGGTACATCACACCCGCCATCGTGCGTGCCGGCTGGGACCCCGACAAGAACCAGGTCCGCGAGGAATACACCATCGCGCCCGGCAGGATCGTGGTGCGCGGCAAGCTTCATGCGCGTGAGGCCGCCAAGGCCGCGGACTACGTGCTGTTCCTGAAGCCGGGCCTGCCGCTGGCAGTCGTCGAAGCGAAGGACAACAACCACAGCCTCGGTGCCGGCATGCAACAGGCACAAGGCTACGCCGAGCGGTTGGACGTGCCGTTCGTGTTCAGCTCGAACGGGGACGGTTTCCTTTTCCACGACCGGACGGTCATGGCAGGGGACATCGAACGAGAGCTGACGCTGGATGAGTTTCCGTCACCGGAGGAACTGCACCGCAGGTGGCTCGCCTGGAAGGGTATCGAGCCGAACACGGATGAGACCAAGGTCATCGAGCAGGACTACTACTTTCAGGGCAAAGAGTTGCGCTACTACCAACTCCAAGCGGTCAACCGCACGGTCGAGGCGGTCGCCCTCGGGGCGAGCCGCGCGCTCCTCGTCATGGCAACAGGCACCGGCAAGACCTTCACCGCATTCCAAATCATCTGGCGACTGTGGAGTGCGAAACGCGCCAAGCGCGTGCTGTTCCTGGCAGACCGCAACATCCTCGTCGACCAGACCCGGGTCAACGACTTCAAGCCATTCGGGAACGCGATGACCAAGATCACCAACCGCACCGCTGACCCGTCATTCGAGATCTTCCTCGCCATCTACCAGGCCATCACGGGCACCGAAGAGACACAGAACATATACAGGCAGTTCTCCCCAAATTTCTTCGACCTAATCGTCATCGACGAGTGCCACCGCGGCAGCGCACGCGAGGACGCCCAATGGCGCCAAGTGCTGGACTACTTCACGGATGCCATCCACGTAGGACTGACGGCCACACCGAAGGAGACCGCCGACACCTCGAATATCACCTACTTTGGCGAGCCGGTTTTCACCTACTCCCTCAAGCAAGGGATCGACGACGGCTACCTCGCGCCGTACAAGGTTGTCCGCATCGACATCGACAAGGACCTCGTCGGCTGGCGCCCCGAAGAAGGCAAGACCGACAAGTACGGCGAAGTCATCGAAGACCGGATCTACAACCAGTCTGACTTTGATCGCGGACTGGTCCTGGAACAGCGCACCAAACTGGTGGCCAAAAAGGTCACGCAGTACCTCAGGGAGTCGGGCGATCGCTACGCCAAAACTATCGTCTTCTGCGAAGACGTCGACCACGCAGAGCGGATGCGCTCGGCCCTAGCCAACGAGAACGCCGACTTGGTAGCCGAAAACCGCAAGTACGTCATGAAGATCACCGGCGACGATGCAGAGGGCAAAGCCGAGCTCGACAACTTCATCGACCCAGAGTCGCGTTACCCGGTAATCGCCACGACCAGCGAACTGATGTCGACCGGCGTCGATGCCCAAACATGCAAGCTCATCGTCCTGGATCAGACGATCCGTTCAATGACGAAATTCAAGCAGATCATCGGGCGCGGTACCCGAATCAATGAGGAGCACGGCAAGTTCTACTTCACGATCATGGACTTTCGCCGGGCGACCGAGTTATTCGCTGACCCAGACTTCGACGGCGACCCAGTGGTCATCTACGCACCTGGTCCGACCGATCCTGTCGATCCACCTGCGGAACCGGCCGGGCCAGGTGACCCGATTCCCCTCGATCCGCCGAACCCTCCGCCAGACCCGCCCGGCAGGCGGACGAAGTACGTCGTGGACGACGTTCCGGTCGAACTCGTTGCGGAGCGGGTTCAGTACCTGGGGCCAGACGGCAAGCTCATCACCGAGAGCCTGACGGACTACACACGCAAAAGAGTCCAAGGCGCCTACCCCACGCTGGAGGCCTTCCTGACCCGTTGGAGTCAATCCAGGAGCAAGCAGGCCATCATCGAGGAACTACGCGGGCAGGGCGTCTTCTTCGAGGCCCTGGCCGAAGAGGTCGGGAAGGACTTCAGTGCGTTCGATCTGGTCTGCCACATCGCATTCGGTCAACCGCCACTGACTCGACGCCAGCGGGCCGACAACGTCCGTGCCACGGGCTACTGGGCCAAATACTCAGACAAGGCGCAGGCGGCATTGGCGGCCCTGCTCGACAAATTCGCGGACGAGGGCTTTGAACCAGACCATGATGCACGAGTCCTGCAGATTCGCCCGTTCACCGACATCGGCACCCCGATCGAGATCGTCAGCGAGTTCGGCGGCAAAGATGGCTTCGACACCGCCGTCGAGGAACTCGAAAAACACCTCTATGCAACAGCGCAGTAAGGACGTTTCGTGAGCAGCATCAGCGCGACTGTGAAGTCAATCCAAGACATCATGCGTCAGGACGCCGGTATCGACGGTGATGCACAACGTATCGGTCAGCTCACCTGGTTGTTCTTCCTGAAAATTTTTGACGACCGTGAGTACGAGACCGAGTTGCTCGATTCCAGCTACCGCTCCCCGATCCCACCGGAGCTCCGCTGGCGCACATGGGCAAAACCGAAAGAAGGGTTCACGGGCGACGCCCTGCTGGACTTCGTCAACAATGAACTTTTTCCGACCCTGAAGAAGTTCGCGGAGTCAGCTGCACCTGGACGTACGAGCGTGATCGGCAATGTCTTCCAGGACGCGTTCAATTACATGAAGAACGGCACCCTGATTCGCCAGGTCGTCAACAAGATCAACGAGATCGACTTCAACCGCTCCGAAGATCGGCACTTGTTCGGCGACATCTACGAGCAGATTCTTAAAGACCTACAGAGTGCCGGCAACGCCGGTGAGTACTACACGCCGCGAGCGGTGACTCAGTTCATGGTGGACGTCATAGACCCGAAACTCGGCGAGAAGGTGCTCGATCCAGCCTGTGGCACAGGCGGATTCCTCACCTGCACTATCGACCACATCCGCGCCAACGACGTGACGACACCGGACGACGAGGCGCGGCTTCAATCGACCGTCCGCGGCGTCGAGAAGAAGCAGCTGCCGCACCTACTCTGCACGACGAACATGCTTCTGCACGGCATCGACGTGCCGACAAATATCGGTCACGACAACACCTTGGCCCGGCCGATGCGCGATTACAGCAACGCCGATCGGGTCGACGTTATCCTCACCAACCCCCCCTTCGGTGGCACCGAGGAACCCGGCATCGAGAACAACTTCCCGCAGGCTTACCGCACCAGGGAGACCGCGGACCTATTTCTCGTACTGATCGAACACCTTCTCAAACCTGGTGGACGTGCCGCGGTGGTCCTGCCCGACGGGACCTTGTTCGGCGACGGTGTCACGGCACGCATCAAGGAGAAACTTCTCACCAACTGCAATCTGCATACCGTAATCAGACTCCCGAAGGGCGTCTTCAACCCCTATACGAGTATCGCGACGAACCTGTTGTTCTTCACGAAAGGACAACCCACTACCGAGATCTGGTACTACGAGCACCAGTATCCGCTCGGCTACAAGAACTACACGAAGACGAAGCCGATTCGAATCGAGGAGTTCGACGCCGAGAAGTCCTGGTGGGACAACCGTGTGGAGTCTGAGGTTTCATGGAAGGTCTCGATCGACGCGGTCAACGGCACCTGGAATCTCGACGTTACGAACCCCAACAAGGTTGACGCCGAGCATCGAGACCCTGATGAACTGCTCAAGGAGTACGAGGCGCTGCTGGGGGATATGGACGCCACCCGGTCGAGCCTTCGAGACGCGCTGGCCGCCGCGATCAAAGACGCACTGAATTGAATCGCCAGACGTTCATCGACGCATTTGGCCATATCGCCGATGCGCCCGGTGGAATCGATCGGCTCCGTCGTCTGATCGTAAATTTGGCGGTCTGTGGGTGCACCACGACGCCCGATGCCAATGATGAGCCAGCCAGCGAGTTGCTGAAGCGCATAGCTGCGGAGCGCGATGCGTGGGTTGCGGATGGCCGGATCAGGAGGCCAAAGAATCTTGCACCCCTGGATAAGACAGTGCTTCCGAGTGCACCGGAAGGGTGGTTGTGGCTGCGCCTTGGGGAGGTTGTCACGTTTGAATACGGCAAGAACCTGCCCGCTGATAAGCGACGGGCAGGCACCGTCCGTGTGTACGGCGCCAATGGTGTGGTGGGAGCCCATACCGAGGCCCTCGTTCAGGAGCCATGTTTGGTCGTAGGACGTAAGGGCTCTGCTGGAGCCATAAATCAGGCTCCCGAAGCGAGTTGGCCTACTGACGTAACGTATTTCGTGCGGGCACCAGCCGGGATGTCCTTGAGATACCTGGAGGTGTTGTTGCTCTCCCTTGATCTACCCCGCATGGCCAGAGGTATCAAGCCCGGACTCGACAGGGACTTAGCGGCGGCTTGCCCGGTGATGCTAGCGCCTCTCGGCGAACAGCAGCGGATTGTGGAGCGCATAAACGCCCTCATGGAATTGTGTGACGAGCTGGAGAAGCAGCAAACAGATCAGGCTGAGGCGCGTGCAGTTCTGACGTCCGCGGCCTTGAAGCGATTATCGCTCGCCGATTCTGCACGCGGCCTCTGTGAGGCGCTCGCCGCCTTCGCTGACAACATCGACATTCACCTTGCGCCGGGTGAGGGCGACCTGGCGGCGCTCAAACAGCTGCGTCAAACGATCCTCGACCTAGCCGTCCGAGGCCGCCTGACTCGTCAGGACCCAGGCGATAAATCGGCGACTGACCTTCTCAAGCAGATCGCAGCTGAGCGTGACCGCATGGTCAAGGCTAAGAAGACTCGGAAGCCAAGAGCGGAAGCTGGTGCCGAGGTTGTCGACCAGGCGTTCGCGGTTCCAGTCGGCTGGACGTGGTGTCGGCTAGGGGAGGTCGTCCTAACGAATGAAGCCGGATGGAGTCCTGTCTGTCCACCGACCCAACGGTCAGACGATTCGAAATGGGGCGTGCTGAAGCTCAGTGCGGTGTCATGGGGGTCCTTCCAGGAACACGAACACAAGGTGTTGGGCGCCGGCTTAGCGCCCCGGCCCGCGATCGAGGTCCACGACGGCGACTTCCTCATGTCACGTGCCAACACCGCGACGCTGGTCGGCCGGAGTGTGGTAGTTAGCTCGCCCCCTCCAAGGTTGATGCTCTCGGATCTGATTGTGCGCCTTGGGTTTCTGGATCGTACGACAGCCGAGTACATCAATCTGCTGAACGGTAGCAGCTTCATCCGCGAGTACTACGCGGCGGTCTCGAAGGGCACCAATGACACTATGCGGAAGCTTTCGCGTGTCCAGATCCTCGCGACGCCGGTCCCGTTGCCGCCCCTGGATGAACAGAGGAGAATCGTTCATCAAGTCACTGTGTTGGATGAATTTCGCCGCCTGCTAGAGCAGCAATTCCTGGCCGGGCAAGATCTTCGTCGCAGCCTGAGCGAGTCGGTCACCGCACATGCAATCGTGAACGGACAGCAACGCCCTACGCCAGTGCGGCGCCCGCGCAGAGTAACTTGAGTCAACTTCGGAGGGGCGCCAGTCTTCAGACCGGCTGCTACCCGACTCAGCTGTTGATTAGCCGATAACGCCGACCAATTCGTTCCCCTCGACGAACACGCCGACTGAGCCGTCCCGGTAAGTCCGGGGACTGATTTCCTTGAATCACCCCGCCTTCGGTGGGGTGTGCCTGTGATCGTAGTGAAGCGCTTC
>NZ_JRMM01000083.1:0-19185 GCF_000972905.1 Mycobacterium sp. UM_Kg27 | reverse complement strand
GTGTATAAGAGACAGCCACCGGACTGCTTCGGGACTTCAATCAGGCAGGCGTATTGGATGCCGCCGATGTGCATGCGGCCCAACGCATCACCGCATTGGCCGGCGAACCCGACGAGACGGTCGCCTTGGCGCTGGCGCTGACCGTGCGGGCGCTGCGGCACGGATCGGTGTGCCTGGATCTGTCATCGGTGGCCGCCGACACCGACGGCGCGGACGTGTCCTGGCCGGCGCCGGGTGCTTGGCTGGCGGCGGTGCGGGGCAGCCGGCTGGTGCAGGAGCAGGTGCTGAGGGTCTATGACATCCCTGCTGGCGGGCTGCTCTACCTCGACCGGTATTGGCGCGAGGAGCAGCAGGTCTGCACCGACCTGCTGGCGTTGTCAGCGCCCGGCACGGTGCCGGCGGAACTGCCCGCCTTTGAGCGGCTTTTTCCGCCCGGCAAGTTCGATGAGCAGCGTGCGGCCGCTGAAATCGCGCTGTCGCAGCCGGTTACGGTGCTCACCGGCGGGCCGGGCACCGGCAAGACCACCACGGTGGCACGGCTGTTGGCGCTGTTGGCCGAGCACGCCGAACGGTCGGGGACGCCCGGGCTGCGGATCGCGTTGGCCGCCCCGACCGGTAAGGCCGCGGCCCGGCTGACCGAGGCGGTCGCCGTGGAGGTGGCCGCGTTGGATCCGGTGGATCAGGCGCGACTGGCCGGATTGGGCGCCACCACGTTGCACACGCTGTTGGGGTCGCGGCCGGACAGCTCGGTGCGGTTCCGCCACGATCGGGTCAACCGGCTGCCGCACGATGTGATCGTCGTCGACGAGACGTCGATGGTGTCGCTGACGTTGATGGCCCGGCTGCTGGAGGCGATGCGCCCGGATGCCCGGCTGATTCTGGTGGGCGACGCCGACCAGCTGGCGTCGGTGGAAGCCGGTGCGGTGCTGGCCGATCTGGTGGACGGGCTGGCGGCGCGGCCGGACACCCGGGTGGCCACGCTGCGGACGTCGCACCGCTTCGGCGAGTCGATCGGGGCGCTGGCGGTGGCGATCCGTGACGGTGATGCCGATACCGCGATCGCGCTGCTGGCCGCCGGCGGCGAGCACGTGGAGTGGATCGACACCGACCACACGGCCGACGTGGCGCAGCGGTTGGCGGCGCTGGTGGTGCCCCACGCGTTGGCGGTGCGCCAGGCGGCGCTGTTCGGTGATGCCACCGCAGCGGCGGCGACGCTGGACGAGCACCGGTTGCTGTGTGCGCACCGGGAGGGCGTGCACGGGGTGCGGCACTGGAACCAGCAGATCCGCCGGTGGGTGGCCGAGCAGACCGGTGACCCGATGTGGACCGAGTGGTATGCCGGGCGCCCGTTGCTGGTGACCGCCAATGACTACGGGTTAGGGCTGCGCAACGGCGACACCGGGGCCGTGGTGGTCCGCAATGAGGGCCTGCGCGCGGTGATCTCCACGGCGTCCGGGCCGCTGGAGTTCGCCACCAGCCGGCTCGCCGAGGTCGAGACCATGTATGCGATGACGATCCACAAGAGCCAGGGCAGCCAGGCCGGCGAGGTGACCGTGCTGATGCCGCCCGTCGAGTCGCGGCTGTTGACCCGGGAGCTGTTCTACACCGCGGTGACCCGGGCCAAGACGAAGGTCCGGGTGGTGGGGTCGGAGGCTTCGGTGCGGGCGGCGCTGGGCCGCCGGGTGGTGCGGGCCTCCGGGCTGGCGCTGCGGCTGCGAGAAACGTGACCAGCGGTGTACTACAAATTCGTAGTACCATTTTTCTATGTCCGAGGTGCCGGTACGCGAGCTGAATCAGAACACCGCCGGTGTGCTCGCCCGCGTCAAACGGGGCGAACAACTTGAGATCACCGAACGCGGCACGGTGATCGCTCGCCTGGTCCCGGCCGAGGCGGATCCGTTGGCCGAGATGATCAAGGCCGGGCGACTTCACCCTGCGACCGTCAACGGGCCGGCGCCGCGTCCCTCGGGCCCGATCCGCACCGATCATGAGGCCGGCAAAGCGCTTCGCGAAATGCGGGATGACGAGCGCTACTGATGTTGTATCTGGACACGTCGGCGCTGGTGAAGCTGATCCGCCGTGAACCGGAGACCGACGCGCTCGCCGATTGGCTCGACGCGCAGCAGTCCGCGCCGTGGGTGTCGTCAACGTTGATCGAGGTCGAACTGCCTCGCGCTATTCGGCGGCTGGACCCCGCCCGCCTGCCCGATGTACCCGCACTGGTATCGCGAGTCTCCCGCTACCAGGTGGATGAGGTGGTTCGGGCCGCCGCTGCGGCCTATTCCGACCCGGCGCTGCGATCCCTAGACGCCATCCATCTAGCGACCGGTCACGCGGTGTTCGGCACCCGGTTGACGGCGTTTGTCGCCTACGACCGACGCTTGCTCGACGCCGCCGGCGCTCTCGGCCTGCCGACCGTTTCTCCGGGACGCTAGCCGCCTCGAGCTGTCAGACCCGCGGATTACCGTCGCGGCCATGGGGAATCGTAAGCAGTCGGCCAGCGGCGGATCGGCCTTCGCCGTCCTCTTTGTCCTCGCCCTGCTGTGGTGGCTGCGCTGGCTGATTCTGGCCGGCGCCGTGATCACCCTGGCCGTGTTCGTCACGCGATGGCTGGTGCGCAGCTACGCCGCGCACCGCGCCACCGAACTGAACCGGCTGCGCGAGATCCGCCAGCGCGCCGACGTTCAGAACGCCCAGGTGTTGCGCGGGGACCCGCACGGGTTCTTCGGGCAGTACCCGCTGCCGGACCCGGAGCTGATTCCGCGCTGGTACCGCGCCGGTTAGGCGCGTCGCCGGACCGGTAGGGCACGTCGCCGGGCCGGTGGGGCACGTCGCCGGGCCGCTGGGGCACGTCGCCGGGCCGCTGGGGCGCATCACGCGGCCGGACCATGTGCACCGTTGCCCGCCTCTGAGCGACACATCGCACCTACCCCGCGCCGCCCCGCACGGTTGTCGCTCAAAGGCGGGCATCTCCCCTATCCCCGCCAAGCCGTTATGGATGGGGCCGCTGGTGCGCCACACTGGGACCATGACGGAATCCGGCGACACCCGTGTCGCGGTCTACCTCGACTTCGACAACATCGTGATCTCCCGCTACGACCAGGTCAACGGCCGCAGTTCGTTTCAGAAGGACAAGTCCAAGGGCCTGTCCAAGAATCCGGAACGCCTCGCCCGGGCCACCGTCGATGTCGGGGCGATCATCGATTTCGCCTCGTCGTTCGGGACGCTGGTGCTCACCCGCGCCTACGCGGATTGGTCGGCGGAGGTCAACACCGGCTACCGCGCGCAGCTGGTGGGGCGCGCGGTCGATCTGGTGCAGTTGTTCCCGGCCGCGGCCTACGGCAAGAACGGCGCCGACATCCGCTTGGCGGTCGACGCGGTCGAGGACATGTTCCGGCTGCCGGATCTGACCCATGTGGTGATCGTGGCCGGCGACTCCGACTACATCCCGCTGGCGCAGCGCTGTAAGCGGTTGGGCCGCTATGTCGTCGGGATCGGCGTGGCCGGCTCGACCAGCCGCGCCTTGGCCGCGGCCTGCGACGACTTCGTCAGCTACGACGCGCTGCCCGGGGTGCCGGTGTTCGAGCCCGCGCCGGTCGCCGCAGAGGCCGAGGCCGAACCGAAGCGGCGCACCCGCCAGCCCAAAGAGGAGCCCGAAGAGCCCGCACCGGATCCGGTGGACACCGCGACTGGCCTGCTGACGCGCGCGCTGCGGATCGGTCTGGAGAAAGACGACGTCGAATGGCTGCACAACTCCGCAGTCAAGGCGCAGATGAAGCGCATGGATCCGTCCTTCAGCGAGAAAGCGCTGGGCTACAAGTCATTCAGCGATTTCCTGCGGTCTTACTCGGACCTGGTGGAGCTCGACGAGAGTTCGACGACGCGCATGGTGCGGCTGCGCAACTAGCGGCCGAACTAGCCTTCCGCGGCCACCAGGGACCGCAGCTGCACGTCGGGGTTGTCGCGCTGGAAACCCTGCAGGCGCCACGCGTTGGAGAACAAGACCAGGTGCACGCCGTCGGTGCGGGTCAAGACTTCCGCCAACGACTGTTTGTTCACGAAGTCGACGTCGTCGGCGTCCACGATCCGCGCGACCTGATACGGCAGCGGCTCCAGCGTGATCGGCGCGCCCATCTCGCTGGCCATGCGGTGTGCGGCCACCTCGAACTGCATCGGGCCGACCGCGGCAAGCACCGGCGCCTGCTCACCGCGGCGATCGGAGACCAGCACCTGCACCACGCCCTCTTGGTCCAACTGCTCGATGCCGCGGCGGAACTGCTTGTGCTTGCTGGGATCGACGTTGCGCGCCACCGAGAAGTGCTCGGGCGAGAAGCTCGGGATCGGCGGATACTGCACGGGCACATCGCAATACAGCGTGTCGCCGGGACGCAGGGCGGCAGCGTTGGCCAGCCCGATCACATCGCCGGGCCAGGCGGTGTCCAAGGTGGAGCGCTGCTGGCCGAACACCGACTGGGCGTACTTGGTGACAAACGGCTTGCCGCTCGCGGCGTGGGTGAGCACGTCGCCACGTTCGAAGGTGCCCGAGTACACCCGCGCGAAAGCGATGCGGTCGCGGTGGGCGGAGTCCATTCCGGCCTGCACCTTGAACACGAAGGCGCTGAACGGTGCGTCGGTGGCGCGCCGGCCGCCGTCGACGTCGAGCGCCCCGCTGGGCGCCGGCGCCAACTCGGTGAGCACGTCGAGCAGCTGATTCACGCCGAAGTTCAATGCCGCCGAGGTGAACAGCACCGGTGTCGCCGTGCAGTCCAGGAACGCCTCGCGGTCGAAGTCGGATCCGTCGGCCGACAGCAGCTCGCACTCTTCGACGGCGGTGTCCCAGTCATCGCCGGCCGCGGCATGCGCATCGGCCGCGGCGATGTGCTCCTCGGGCGCCGCGGTCGCGCCCCCGGCGGTACGGGTGAACCGGATGAAGTTGCCGGACCGGCGGTCGAGCACCCCGTCGAATTCTCCGGCGATGCCGACCGGCCAGGTCAGCGGGGTGGGGCGCAGCCCGATGCGGGTGTGGATCTCGTCCATCAATTCCAGGGCATGCCGGCCGGGACGGTCCCATTTGTTGATCACCGTGATGATCGGGATCCGACGATGCCGGCACACCTGGAACAGCTTGAGGGTCTGCGGTTCCAGTCCTTTCGCGGCGTCGATGAGCATGACCGCGGAGTCGACGGCGGTCAGCACCCGGTAGGTGTCTTCGGAGAAGTCGGCGTGGCCGGGAGTGTCGAGCAGGTTGATGACGCAGTCCTGCCCCTTGGGGGTGCGGTAGGGGAACTGCAGGGCCGTCGAGGTGATGGAGATGCCGCGGGCCTTCTCCATCTCCATCCAGTCCGACACCGTGGCACGGCGACCGGATTTGCCGTGCACCGCGCCGGCCTCGGTGATGGCCTTGGCGTGCAGCACCAGCGCTTCGGTCAAGGTGGATTTGCCGGCGTCGGGGTGGCTGATCACGGCGAAGGTGCGGCGTCGGCCTGCCTCGGTGGAGATGTCGGTCATTGCGCCAGCGATTGTATTTGCGACCTCGCGCGAATCACTAATCGGCGCTCGCCGCCAGGACAGCGGGAAGCACCAGCGTGTCGATGACCTGCCGGGCGAACTTCGCATCGAAGCTCTGGCCACTCATGACCCGGATCAGACCCACCCCGGCAAGCACATCGGCGATCAGCGACCAGTCCCGGCCGGGCGCCACCTCGCCGCGGTCGGCGGCCCGCTGAAGGATGGTGGTCACCACCCGTCTGCCCTTGAGCAGCAGCATGTCGTCGAGCGCCGAGGCCAGGTGTGGGTCGTGGGCGGCCTCGGCCGCGACCCGCAGCACCACGTCGTTGGGGATCAGCGCGTCGTCGGTGCGCGCCATCCGTCCCACCAACGCGTCGAAATCGCCGGCCAGGCTGCCGGTGTCGGCGACGTCGTCGTCCATCAGGTCGGGTCGCCAGTACACCAGCGCATCGGCGATCAGCGCCGCCTTCGACGACCAGCGGCGGTAGATGGCGGCCTTGCCGACGCCGGCTCGTGCTGCGATGTCGTTCATGTTGGTGTCGTCGTAGCCGTTCTCGGCCAAGGCGGCCAACGCGGCATCGAGGATCGCGGGATCACGCGACCGATCGAGCCGCCCATCGGTGCGCCTGCGCAATTTCGATTCCGTGTCTGCCGTCACCGTCACTCACCCGCTCGCGGTCGGAATGGGCGCGGTGTCGTCTCGGGCCGGCTGCGGTCCGGGTCCGCTGCGGTCCGGCCGCGTGATCTCAAAAGTGTTGAGCGGCCACCAGAACCAGCGGCCCAGCGCCGCGGCGATCGATGGTGTCATAAATGCCCGGACGATCAACGTGTCGATGATCAGGCCGATACCGATAGTCGTACCGAGCTGACCGACCACGCGCAGGTCACTGACGATCATCGCCATCATGGTGAAGGCGAACACCAGGCCCGCCGCGGTGACGACGCGTCCGGTGGCCCCCACCCCGCGGATGATGCCGGTATTGAGCCCGGCCGATATCTCTTCCCGCAGGCGCGAGACCACCAGCAGGTTGTAGTCCGAACCCACCGCCAGCAGGATCACCATCGACAACGGGATCACGATCCACTGCACGCCCAGGCCCAGGATGTCCTGCCAGAGCAGCACCGACAATCCGCACGCGATGCCCAAGGATGCGGCCACGGTGCCGACGATCACCAGGGCGGCCACCACGCTGCGGGTGATGATCAGCATGATCGCGAAGATCAGGATCAGCGACGCGATCAGCACAATCATCAGGTCGATGACGACACCGTCCTGCATGTCGGCGTACAGCGATGCGGTACCGGCGAGCGAGACCTTCGCGCTGGCCAGCGGGGTGCCCTTGAGGGCATCGGCGACAACGTCTTTGAGGTCCCGGACATGAGCGATGCCCTGCACCGAGGCCGGGTCGCCCTGGTGGGTGATGATCATCCGGACCGACTTGTGATCCGGCGACATGAACATCTTGATGCCACGCTTGAAGTCAGGATTGTCGAACACATCCGGCGGGAGATAGAAGAAATCATCGTTCTTGGCCTGGTCGAAGTACAGGCCTATCTCGGTGGCGTCCTTGGCCAATTCCTGTTGCTGGGCCTGGGTGCCGGCCATGGTGCTGTGTGTCGCGATCATCATGTCGCGCATCCGTGTCATCGAGTCGATGTTCTCTCGCAGCACCGGCAGCATCCGCGGCATCAACTCATCGAGGCGGTCGATGTCGATGGTGAGACCCTGTATCTGTTCAGCTAGTTGGTCGATGCCGTCCATGGTGTCGAAAATGGACCGCAGCGAGTAACAGATCGGGATGTCGAAGCAGTGCGGCTCCCAGTAGAAGTAGTTGCGGAACACCCGAAAGAAATCATCGAAATCGGCGATGTGGTCCCGCAATTCATCGGTGGTGTCCGCCATCTCGTGCGTCCTGCCCGCCATGCTGTGCGTGGTTTCGGTCATCTCCTTGGTGATGGTGTACATGCGTTCCAAGCTGGCGGCGGTCTTGGCCATCTCGTCGGCCTGTTCGAGCAGCTGAGCCGAGTTGTCGTTGTTGAATTTCGCGGCCTGCAGGGTGCCGGCGTTCTGCGCGCCGAGCAGGAAGGGGATCGAGCTGTGTTCGATCGGTGCGCCCAGCGGGCGGGTGATGGTCTGCACCCGGTCGATACCCCGCATCCGAAAGACGCTCTTGGCGACCTTCTCGATCACCAGCATGTCTGCTGGGGTGCGCAGGTCATGATCGGTTTCGAGCATCAGCAGTTCGGGGTTCATCCGGGCTTGGGAGAAGTGCCGGTCCGCGACCGCCATGGCCAGGTTGGCCGGCATGTCGGCGGGAGTGAACTTCTGGTCGTTGTACTGCGGCACATACGTCAGCAAGCTGATGAAACCCACGACGGCCAGCGCGCCGCTCATCAAGATGACCGGGACGGGCCAGCGGACGGTGATGGTTCCGACCTTGCGCCAGTTCCGCGTCGAGAGTTTCTGTTTGGGGTCGAGCAGCCCGAATTTCGAAGCCACGGTGAGGATCGCCGGGGCCAGTGTCAGGGATGCGGCGATGACCACCAGGATCGCGATCGCGCAGGGCGGACCCATGGTCTGGAAGTAGGGCAGCGTGGTCATGCTCAGGCACATCAAGGCGCCGACGATGGTCAACCCCGAACCCAGGATGACGTGCGAGACGCCGCTGTAGGAGACATAGAAGGCCTCTTCGGGATCGAGGCCGTTGGCTCTCTCTTCGTGATATCGGCCGAGGAGAAAGATCAGGTAGTCGGTGATCGCCGCGATGGACAGCATCGTCACCATGCTCACCGCATACGGGGTCAGGCCGATGATGTTCAGGTTGCCGACGGCGGCCGTAACGCTCATTGCGGCAAACAGTCCCAGGCCGATGGCGACCATGGAGATCAGCATGGTCACCACCGAGCGGTAGATGGCGAGCAGCATCACGATGATGATGGCGACCGACACAAACTCCAGCCGATGCATGCTTTGATGCCCGGCGACACTGGTGTCGGCATTGAGGACCGTGTTACCCGCGACATGGGCCTTGATACCCGGCGGCGGGGGCACCGACGCGACGATGTCGCGCACCGCCGCCACCGACTCGTGGCTTTCGGTGGTGCCCTGTGAGCCATTGAGGAAGATCTGCACATAGGCGGACTTGCCGTCCACGCTCTGTGAACCCGCCGCGGTCAGCGGATCACTCCAGAAGTCCTGAACGTTCTGCACGTGCTCGTGATCGGCCTCGAGTTTGGCGACGATCTGGTCGTAGAAGGCGTGCGCGGCCTCCCCGACCGGCTCGTCGCTCTCGAGCACGACCATCGCCGTGGAGTCCGAGTCGTACTGCTGAAACACCTTGCCGATATTGAGCATCGCCGCATACGAGGGGGCGCCGGTGGGGCTGATCGGAACCGACCGGGTGGCCGCGACCTCGCCCAGTGACGGGATTACCGCCCCCAGGACGATCACGAGCAGCACCCAGAACAAGATGATCGGCAGCGAGAAGACCCGGACCATCCGCGCCAAGAAGGAGCGGTGGGTCTGCGGCCGGCTCATACGGATTTCACCAAGCAGTAGATGAACGGTTTGATGGTGTCGTCGCTGGCCCGCTCATCGCGCACTTCGTCGTCGACGGTCACCCGGCATCGAAGGTCGCGGGTGTTGCGGTCGCCCTGAGCCATGATGTTGGCCGACATCGACGGCAGTGTCGTCACGATCGTGAACGACCAGGGCAACGATACGTTTTCGATGAGATTGGGTTGCCCGTTCTCATCGAGGTAGTTGAGGTTCGCGGTCCCGCCGGTCCCGGTGATCTCGTAGGTGATGTGCTTCGGGTTGAAGTTCTCGGTGATTGCCGACCCCTCCGCCAGATTCGGGCCCTGGTGGCCCACGGATTGGCGAATCCGGGAAATGGCGTACCCGCCCAGTGCCACGACGACCACCAGCAGTAGCGGAATCCAGAACCGCTTCATCAGTCGGAACACCGGGTGCAGGCCTCTCGGTCGTTCGGGTCGATCAGATCCAGACGGGGGCAACCCGGCTCGCGCGACGCCCACTACAGGCGAAGAAACCATGCTGCCAACCGATACGGAACCCGAGTTCCGCGCGTAGAGCGATGCTGAGATTACCTGATGATCTGACCGCGTGGAACGGCCTTGGCCCCAATCGCGGGTCCGTCGTGTTTCTGCCGGTCGTTACGGGCCCGTACCCTTACCAGGCGTGACCGTCATCGACCCGGAAAGGCTCGCCACCTGCCTACAGGTGCTCGCCGAGATCGACTCGCTGCCACCGGAGCACCCGGACGCCGTGGCCGTGCGCCGGGCCACCGCCCGCATGTTCAAGGCGGTCAAGAAGGCCCGCCGGACCGCCCGACGCGATGCGGTGGCCGCCGCCGACCAGGCCGTCATCGCCGCCACCGCCACCGGGGCACCGGGCCGCATCGACGACGAGACGCAGGGCATTCCGCTGGTCTCAGCCGCGGTCGGGGCGTCGGCGGGCACGCTGCTGCGCTCGCGGGCCTGCTACATCTGCAAGACCCACTACACCCAGGTGGACGCGTTCTATCACCAGCTCTGCCCGGGGTGTGCCGCCATGAGCCGGGCCAAGCGGGATGCGCGCACCGACCTGTCCGGACGACGGGCCCTGCTGACCGGCGGGCGGGCCAAGATCGGCATGTATATCGCGCTGCGGCTGCTGCGCGACGGCGCGCACACCACCATCACCACCCGGTTCCCCAACGATGCCGTGCGCCGGTTCGCGGCGATGCCCGATAGCGCCGACTGGCTGCATCGACTGCAGGTGGTGGGGATCGACCTGCGTGATCCGGCTCAGGTCGTCGCGCTGGCGGACACGGTGGCCGGCCAGGGCCCATTGGACATCCTGATCAACAACGCGGCGCAGACGGTGCGGCGCGCACCCGGCTCGTATGCCGCCCTGGTCGAAGCCGAGCGCACCCCCGCGGGCGAGCTGGTGGATGTGATCACCTTCGACCATGTCAGCGACGCCCACCCGGCGGCCCTGGCCGGCAGCCTCGCCGAGCACCAGACACCGCACGCGCTGACTGAACTGGCCCTGACCGCCCGCAGCGCGTCCCCCGAGCGGATCGCCGCCGGTACCGCAATCGACGCGGGCGGGCTGTTGCCCGACACCGCCGCGGTCAACAGCTGGACCCAGCGGGTGCACGAGGTCGACGCCCTGGAGCTGCTCGAGGTGCAGCTGTGCAACCAGACCGCGCCGTTCATCCTGGTGAGCCGGCTTCGGCCCGCCATGGCGGCGGCTCCCGCCCGCCGTAAGTACGTGGTGAATGTGTCGGCGATGGAGGGACAGTTCAGCCGTCGCTACAAGGGCCCGGGCCACCCGCACACCAACATGGCCAAGGCCGCGCTGAACATGCTGACCCGCACCAGTGCCGCCGAAATGTTGGAGAACGACGGCATCCTGATGACTGCGGTGGACACCGGCTGGATCACTGATGAGCGCCCGCATCCCACCAAGCTGCGCCTGGCCGAGGAGGGCTTTCACGCCCCGTTGGATCTGGTCGACGGCGCCGCCCGGGTCTACGACCCGATCGTGCGCGGGGAAGCCGGCGAAGATCTGTACGGGTGCTTCCTCAAGGACTACGCGCCCAGCAACTGGTAGCCGGTCAATACAGTGGGCCGCCACCGAACAGTTCGCGGTGCGAATCCGGCTGGTTTCCCTCGATGTCGGTGACGTCGTAGTCCTGCGCGGTCTCGGCGGTGATCAGGGTGTGCCCGCTGCGGGCAGCAAGGTCGGGGTCATCGGCCAGGGCCGCGACGACGCGGCCGATGAACTCCGGAGTTTCGGCGTTGGCCAGCGGGAAGCCTTGGAAGTTGTCCAGGCCACGGGCCATGAAGCCTTGCATGACTTCGTTTTTCACCAGGCCGGGCCACAGCGATACCGCGCTCACCCCGGTCCCGGTCAGCTCGACGGCCATGTCGGCGGCCATCTTGTCCAGCCCGGCCTTGGACATGCCGTAGAGCACCGAGTGCAGATGCCCGCGGGCCCCGAACGAGGAGATGTTGGCGATCAGACCGGCGCCGCGCGGGACCATCAGCTGCGCGGCGTGCACCGAGGCGACGTAGTGGGCGCGCAGGCCCACCCCGATCAGGGTGTCCCAATCGGTCAGTGGGCGCTGCCAGAACTTCTCGGTGAACCCGGCGAACCCCTTGGGTGCAGCCCAGACGTTGTTGACCAGCAGATCCAGCCGGCCGTCGCACTCGTCGGCGATGCGGGCGAACAGCGCGGCGATCTGCTCGTCGTCGCGGTGGTCGCATTGCACGGGTATGCCGCGTCCGCCGCGCTCGGTGACTTCGGCCGCGGTCTGATCCAGTGACCCGTCGGCGCCGACTTCGCCGCGCGCGGTGACGTAGACGGTCCAGCCGTGCGAGCCGAGGGCCAGTGCGATGCCCTTGCCGACGCTGCGACTGGCACCGGTGACCAAGGCGATTCGGGTGTTCATGTCAGGCCTCCACGATCGCGTCGCCGAGTGGTCGGGTGATCACCCAGAGCTGGCGGAAATGGCTGCGGGCCATTTTCCAGGCTCCGTCCTCGATCACGTAGTCGTCGTCGTACTCGCCGGTGAGCAGGCGTTCGGTGCGCTCAATCATGTTGAGCTGGCGGAATTTCAGCGTCCATCGTCCGGTGGCCGTGCCGGGGCCGGTGATGGTGATATCGGGGTGCATACCGTGGTGCATGTCCAGGATCACCGGTTTGCCGTCCACCTTGTGCAGCGCGATCTTGGTGAAGACCGCGGCGATCTGATCGGCGTCATCGAACCCGCCCAGGGGTCCGTAATGAATGTCGGCTCCACGATTGATGAAGCAGGCCCGGAAGGTCTCGGGGTCTTTGGCGTCACAGGCCCGGAAGTAGCGGTGCTTGAGGGCTTTGATCGCCTCGATCTGTTCGAGCGCGGTCAGCCGCTCCTCAGGGGTCATCGCTCGACGATAGTTGTCGGTGCCTCGTGCTGCGGTGGGGCACGGGAAATATGCCGGCGACCTATGGCTGCCGGGAGGTCATGCGCGGGAAAACGCGCCCCTCTCGCGAATCAGCAGATTCGGCCGGCGAAGAACGCCGCCGATACCAGAGCGACGCACAACGCCACCGTCGTCTGCCCCATCATGCTGGCGCCGACGGTCGCGGTGGCAGCGGTGATGCCGAGACCGCTCAGAAAAGTGGTCATTGCCCCATCTCCTGTGGTGTGCGTCACATCGACGATTCCAACGTGGTCTACACCACATCATATCTCTAAGGGAAATGCCAGTCCTATCCCATTCACCGGAAAGACGGCGGGGTCAGCTGAGCTCGCCGATATGCGCGATCAGGACGTCGCAGGCTACCGGGCCGTCGGCGACTCTTAGAAAATCTGTGCTGGTCAAATGGTTTACGCGTCGAAGGCGGTACTAATTCCGGTGTGCCCGAAATCGTCGCCCTTCCACAACAGCGGTTCGCGAACGTCGGCGGCCAGTGCGTAGGAGAGGCAGTCCCCGAAGTTCAACCCTGCAGGATGACCGCTGTCCTTGCCGAAATCCGCGTAGGCCTGACGAGCCAGCCGGGCCTGCCGCTCGGTGACCGGCTCGATGACAAAGCCGGCTTCGTCGAGAAATTCATCCAGCGCCCTGCTGATGATCGGGTCACGCTGGGAGTCCAGGACGATCCCACATTCGAGGTAGGCGGCCGCCGAGAGTCGACGAGCCTTGGCCCCGGCGACGGCCCGGGCGTAGCGGGCCGCGTCGTCTTCATCCCTGAGGATCGCGATGATCGCGGAGGTGTCGGCGATCATGCCGGCAGTCCGCGCTCGTCGTAGAGCAGCGTGCCGTGGTCCAGACGCTTGGTCTCCGGGCTCATCCGGGCCGCGGCCCGGTGGCCGATGGCGAGCAACCGACCAGCGAGATCATCCATCTGCAGCTCCTGTCTACGGTTGAGTTCTTGCAGCCGGTACCGACCGCGGCGGGGGCTGTGGATGAACCGACCGCCCAAGCCGCCGCCCCGGCGTACGCTGCCAGCATGCCGCCGGAAGACCTTGAGCCACGAGTCAGGGCGCTGGAGGGCCAGGTGCAGGACTTGCGCCGCCGGGTCGCTGCCAGCGAACGGGACGCCGCCGCGGCCCGGGTGCTTGCCGGCGGGGCTGACCGCGATGTCGGCGAACTCGGAGAAGAACTCCGCGATTTCCGCAATGCCACTACCGCCAGCTTCAATGCAATGCGCCGGGACATGGTCGACGGCTTTGCAGAGATGCGCGGCAAGTTCGACGTGACCGCGGCCGGCCAGCAGCACATCGTGGAGCTGATTCAAACCGTCATCGACACACAGGGCGGCGCCGCCCCGGCCTGAAGCCCGCCGACTCTAGAGTGTCGACTGTGGAAGATGCCCCCGAGATGATCGCGGCCCTCGTGACGATCCTGACCGAGCACGGCCCGCTCGTCGATGGGGACATCGCAGAGCACCTACGCGTGGCTGGGGTCACCGATCCAGCCTCCGTTATCGATGACCTGCTCGACGAATGCGGTTGCCCGGTTGCTGAATTGCCCGATGGACGCTGGGTGTGGCTGCCGACGCTGCTGGCCGGTCGGGTCTTCACCCATCGGCTGACCGCCGTGGAGATCACCCACGATCTGCTGCACGTCACCCCGGATCTGGATCCGGTGACCGAGTTATGCCAGCACAGCCAGTACCAGCAGCTCAGCGACGGCGCACCGGTGCAGAGCGTGCTGCCGGATTTCGACTGGGTACTGCTGGAGCAGCGTGGCATCCCGGAAGACGTGATCGACGATTCCGGCGCGCTGCTGCTGCCGCCAGGCACGCTGACGGGGTTGGGGGTCACCGCCGGCGACCTGGTCGGGCTGCGGTTGAGCGATGACGGGCTTGCGCTGGAACCCGTCTCGGCGACGACGGACACGACCGCGGGTTCCCGACTGGCCGCTGTCCTGGACGCCGACGAACCGACCTACCTCAACTCCGCGGTGTGGGCGGTGTGCGCTGCGGATCCGACGTTGTTCACCATGCCGGTGGCCCCGCTGGGCGAGATCGCCGACCGGCAGGGCCTGTCACGCGATGGGGAGCAGCTCGCACCAGAGGGATTCGATTTTGCCCGTTGGCATTTCGAAGGCAGGTGTATGCGGCTGGCCGCACGCTACGGTTTGGAAGACGACGACGCGTTCGCGTTGACCACGCTGATCGAGGTGCACGGCCTAATGGCGCGAGCGCTGGACGTCGCAGATGACAACACCGCGCCCGACGACAGCGCAGTTACCGATGGCGAATCGGTCGACCAGCCAGGCGGCACGTACGCGGAGATCCTCGGCGAACTCGGTGCCGTCCTGGCCCATCCCCTGCTGGCCGAGATCCTGATGGAGGAGACCACCCGAAGCGGCAGGCAGGGGGCCGCCGCGCTGGGCTTGTTCGCCGAGACCCTGGAGCCGAAGGTGCCGAGGGCGGCACGGGTGGCGACCCGCTGGCTGCGCGCGGTGGCATGCGAACGGCTCGGCGACATCGCCGGGTCCGAACACGAGCTGCTGGCCGCCGAGGCGATGGACCCGGACTGGCCGCTACCGCTGTTCGACCTGGCCCGGATCGCCTCCGACCGCGGGGACGCCGAAACCGGCCTGGACCTGCTGCGTCGGGCCGGTGCGGACTCCGATCACCCGCTGGTGCACCTGCTCGAACAGCACCGGGCCCAGCCACGCAACGACGTCGGGCGCAACGAGCCGTGCTGGTGCGGGTCCGGCCGCAAGTACAAGAAGTGCCACCTGGGCAACGAGCAGCTCGCGCTGACCGAGCGGGTGGGCTGGCTCTACGCCAAGGCTCAACAGCACGTGGTGCTGGGCGAGTGGCGCGGCCTGCTGGCGGCGGTGGGCTACGAACGGTCCCGTTACGACGAACAGGAGCGTGACGATCTGTTGGCCGCCGCGCTAGCCGATCCGCTGGCGGTCGATGCAGTGCTGTTCGAGGGCACGGCGTTCGAGGACTTCCTGGAGTTACGCGGGGAGCTGTTGCCCGACGACGAGCGGCTGCTGGCCCAGCAGTGGTTGTTGGTGCGGCGGTCGGTGTTCGACGTCGAGCAGGTGCAGCCCGGCCACAGCATCACGGTGCGTGATGTGCGCACCGGCGACGTGCATGAGGTCATCGAACGCACCGCCAGCCGGATGCTGCAGCCCGGACAGCTGATCTGCGCGCGGGTGGTACCGACCGACGACGACGTGGTGGAGTTCTTCGGCGGGATCGAACCGGTCGCCCTGCACCAACGGGGGCCGCTGATCGAGTTGCTGGACTCCGAGCCCGACCCGGTGGAGCTGGTGGCGTTCCTGACTCGCCGGTTCGCCCCGCCCACGCTGGTCAACACCGAGGGCGACCCAATGGTGCTCTGCGAAGCTCGGGTGCGCGTCAGTACCCCTATTGCGGTGGCCGCCGAGCTCGACGAGTGCTACGAGCGCACCGAAGACGACCCGCCACGCTGGATCGAATTCGTCACCACCGATGGCCAACAGCGGGTTCGGGCCGTCCTGGGGCTCGACGGCGACACGGCGATTGTGGAGACCAACAGCGAAGCCCGGATGGACCGCGTGCTGGGGGTGCTGCACGGGATCGATCCGGCACTGGAAGTTCTCGAGGAGACCCGCACCCCGATGAGTGAGCTACGGCAGGCCGCGGCAATGGGCGCCACGGCGGCCCTGCCCGAGCCGGACGACCCGGAGCTACTCGCATTGATGGAGAAGCTGATCCGCGAGCACGAAGAACGGTGGCTCGACGAGTCGATCCCGGCCCTGGACGGGGCCACGCCGCGTCAGGCCGTCGACGACCCGACCCGCCGCGGGGATCTGATCAAGCTGTTGAACACGTTCCCGTCCGGGGCCGCCGCGGGGCGCGGCATGGACGCCGATCGACTGCGGGCGGCGCTGGGATTGGCGTGACTTGCCAACCCATGGCTGCGGCGTACGCTGCCACCCATGCAGCCCGACAACCTCGGTGTGGCTGCTGTTCGCGAGCTGGCCAGGGCGGTCGACCGCGACGTCAGTGAGATTCGGGGTTTCCGTCGGGCGACCGTCGCAAGCGTCAATACGTTGCGGACGGACATGGTCGACATGCGGCGCGACATCACCGACATGCGCCAGGAGATGCGATCCAAGTTCGCCCTCACCGCGGCCGGTCAAGAGCGCATTGCCGGGCTGATTCAGCAGGTGATCGACGGACAGGGCGGCACCGCCCAACCAGCGCCAGTCGAGGAACCAGTCGTCGGACATATGTGATCGTTGACCGCCTCTGAGCGACAACGGACGTCATGTCGCGGCGGTTCTCCCCACCGGCCGATCAGGTGAAGTGCGGCTCAACGGCCGCGTCCCTAGCCTCACCGCCATGACCGAACCGTTGGATCCCCTTGGGGCACTGTCGAAGATTCTCACTAAGCACGGCCCGCTGGGTGAAGACGACATCGCCGATTATCTGCGGGACGCCGGCGTGGTCGACCCCGCCCGCGTCCTGCGGCGACTGCACCTCGAAATCGACATTCCGGTAGGTCAATTGACCGACGGGCGCTGGGCATGGCTGCCCGGCGTGCTGGGCGGCCGGGTGTTCACGCGCCGGGTCACCGAGCCGGAGGTGAGCTTCGACCTACTCCACATCACCCCGGATCTGGCCCCGATCGCCGCACTCTGCGACAGTGCCCCGTATCAACGACTGGTCGACGGGTCCGCGGTCCACTACGTGATGCCCGGCGATGATCATCTGCTGGGCCAGTTGGAGATTCCGACGTGGGCGGTCGACAGAGGCGGTGTGGCGCAGCTCAGCGGTGACGGGGGAACTTCCGTTCGGCGACGTAGTGTCGCATAACGTCCTCGCTCGGAGCACTGAGCAACCAGTTCTTGGAAGGGGGTCTACTGCATGAATAGGTGACAGTCACCTATTCATGCAGCAGACCCGACATCCAGAATGAGGAATTGCTCGCCGAAGCACACACCGAAGTCCTCAAATCCACCGGCAGTAACCCGCCGCGTTGCGAGATTTAGCGGAGTTCGGCGCCCCGAGCGACGGGGCCATGGCACCGCACGCCGTCCGTCTACGTATGCGCCGGTCAGGAGGCTGAGCCACCTAGAGCCCTTCGGCCTACAACTCGGCGACACTCCCGCCCTCGACCCGCCAGGTGCGGTCCAACCGGACGTTCTGCAACATCCGGCGGTCGTGGGTCACCAACAACAGCGCACCGTCGTAGGTGTCCAGCGCCTGTTCAAGCTGTTCGATGGCGGGCAGATCGAGATGGTTGGTCGGTTCGTCGAGGACCAGCACGTTCGTGCCGCGGGCCTGCAGCAGCGCCAAGCCGGCGCGGGTGCGCTCCCCGGGCGAAAGGTCGTCGACCGCGCGCTCCACATGGTCGGCCGTTAGCCCGAACTTCGCCAGTAGGGTCCGCACGTCGGCGGTCGACCAGTCCGGCACCCGCTGCTCGAAGCGATCGACCAGACGGGCGGGGCCGGTGAAATCGGCGCGGGCCTGGTCGATTTCACCGATGGCGACGTTGGCGCCCAGGCTTGCGCGGCCCGCGTCGGGCTGCTGGCGGCCGAGTAGCAGTCGCAGCAGCGTCGACTTTCCCGCCCCGTTGGGGCCCACGATGCCGATCCGCTCGCCGGCATCCACCTGCAGCGACACCGGTCCGAGGACGTAATCGCCTTGCCGCACCACGGCATTGTCGAGTGTCGCGACCACCGAACTCGACCGTGGCGCAGCCCCGATGGTGAACTGCAGCGTCCATTCCTTGCGGGGTTCGACGACTTCCTCGAGGCGGGCGATCCGGCTCTCCATCTGACGCACCTTCTGCGCCTGCTTCTCGCTGGACTCGGTGGCGGCGCGGCGCCGGATCTTGTCGTTGTCGGGGGCCTTACGTATGGCGTTGCGGACGCCCTGACTGGACCATTCCCGCTGAACGCGGGCCCGCGCGACCAGGTCGGCCTTCTTCTCGGCGAACTCGTCGTACTGCTCACGCCGGTGCCGGCGGTTGATCTCCCGTTCCTCGAGATAGCTGTCGTACCCGCCGCCGAAGACGGTCGTGGTGTTCTGCGCCAGATCCAATTCCAGGACACGAGTGACGCTGCGGGCCAGGAACTCCCGATCGTGGCTGACTAGCACCACCCCGCCACGAAGATCACGGACGAACTGCTCCAGCCGGGCCAGCCCGTCCAGGTCGAGATCGTTGGTCGGCTCATCGAGCAGGACGATGTCGAACCGCGACAACATCAGCGCAGCCAGACCCACCCGGGCGGCCTGCCCACCCGACAACCCGGTCATCAGCGTCGACTCGGGCTGCACCGCCTCGCAGTCCAGTCCCAGGTCGGCGAGCACCGCCGGCACCCGGTCGTCGAGGTCCGCCGCGCCGGTGACCAGCCAATGATCCAGCGCAACGGAGTAGACCTCGGCCGGATCGGTGTGTGCGGGAGCCAGATCCGGATCTGCCAGGGCCGCGGCCGCGGCGTCCATGGCCTGCGCCGCCTGTGCGCAGCCGGTCCGGCGAGCGATGTAGGCGCCGACAGTCTCGCCTTCCACCCGCTCGTGCTCCTGCGGCAGCCAACCGACGAACGCATCGGCCGGGGCGAGGCTGACCGAGCCTGAGGGGGACCCGTTTGGTGGTCCAGTCGCTATGCGGCTTGGGGTTGGTGGGTCGAGGTCCACTGTAAGGCGAACTCGGCAGGGCTGAG
>NZ_JRMM01000082.1:0-19244 GCF_000972905.1 Mycobacterium sp. UM_Kg27 | reverse complement strand
CCCTCGGGCGAGCCACGCCAGTCGGTCCAGGGTCACCGGATCCTCCCGCCCGTCGTAATAGCGGTCCAGCACCGCACGAAAGTCTCGGCAGCAGCACCTGACGGCGTGGCCGCCACCCTCGCAGGCCCGTCCGAACAACGTCATCGAGGAACGCAGCTTGATGTCGTCGGGCCAGCCCAGGATCTCCTCGATGGACCGGTCGGGCACCGCGTTGATCAAGCCCACGCACTCCTGCAGTCGCGGCCCCAGCACGGCGTGCGCCAGGTAGGCACGCGCCTCCGCGGGAGAGGCGATCCCGAAACGCTCCGCCATCGCGCTGGCTCCCAACCCTGAGAGCTGCGGAAAGATGAACCACATCCAATGGCTGCGCTTGCGGCCGGCGCGCAGTTCGCCGAGCACGGTGTCGTAGACACCGGCCTGCGCGTCGACGAAACGTTGTAGCCCGAACGGGTCGGAGGTTCCGGCCATGCCATCAACCGTGGCACAGTTCGACCTGCAGCAGGGAAGGAGCAGCGATGTCGAAGATCAGGCGGCGGGTTCCCAGGATCGGTGATCTTGCGCCACTGATCCGTGTCCGCCGGCCCCGGTTGAACCGCACCGCGCTCCGGCTTGAGACCGCGCTGACCGTGGAAGACCTGCGTCTGCTCGCCAAACGACGCACCCCGCGAGCCGCCTTCGACTACACCGACGGCGCAGCCGAGGACGAGATCTCGTTAAACAGAGCCCGACAGGCCTTCCGGGACATCGAGTTTCATCCGGCTATCCTGCGCGACGTCTCCTCGGTCGACACCAGCCGCGAGGTGCTCGGCGCGCCGGTGGCGTTGCCCTTCGCGATCGCACCGACCGGCTTCACCAGGCTGATGCACACCGCGGGAGAGCTGGCCGGAGCCCGCGCCGCCGAGGCCGCCGGGATCCCGTTCTCGCTGTCGACCTTGGGTACCGCCTCGATCGAAGACGTCGCAGCGGCCGCCCCCGGGGCCCGCCGCTGGTTTCAGCTGTACATGTGGCACGACCGCGACCGGTCGATGGCGCTTCTGCGCCGCGCCGCCGAAGCCGGCTACGACACCCTGCTGGCGACCGTTGACTGCCCGGTCGCCGGGGCGCGGCGGCGCGACTCCCGCAACGGCATGTCCATTCCACCGGCGCTGACGCTGCGCACGGTCGCCGATGCGGCGGTGCATCCGGCCTGGTGGTTCGACCTGCTCACCACCGAGCCGCTGTCCTTTGCCTCGCTGGACCGCTGGTCGGGCACCGTCGCGCAGTACATGGACACCATGTTCGACCCGAGCCTGACCTTCGATGACCTGGCCTGGGTCAAGTCCCAGTGGCCTGGGCGATTCGTCGTCAAAGGCATCCAGAGCCTCGCCGATGCCCGCGCGGTGGTCGATCGTGGTGTGGACGGCATCGTGCTGTCCAACCACGGCGGCCGCCAGCTGGATCGAGCGCCGGTACCGTTCCAGCTGCTGCCCGAGGTGGCGCGTGAGGTCGGGGCCGACACCGAGATCCTGCTGGACACCGGCATCATGTCGGGCGCCGACATCGTCGCGGCGATCGCACTGGGCGCCCGCTGCACCCTGATCGGCCGGGCCTACCTGTATGGCCTGATGGCCGGCGGACAGGCCGGGGTGCACCGCGTGATCGACATCCTCGCCGAGCAGATCCGCCGCACCATGCGGCTGCTCGGGGTCAGCGAACTGGCCGAACTGTCGCCGCAGCACGTCACCCAGCTGCAACGGCTGGTGCCGCGCCGATAGCGCACTGCGCTCCTGCCGGGTTTTCGGTGCGGCCGATCCGGGTATATGCGCTGCTGTGAATGGCCACAAGGAACTGGTACGCCGGCTACTGCGGCGTGCGGGTACCACCTACGCCCAGGAGGCCGGTATCCGGTTGCGGAACCAGCCGATGCCGCTGTTTCAGCTGCTGATGCTGTGCATGCTCGCCAGCAAGCCCATCGACGCCGGCATCGCAGCTCGCGCGGCCCGCGAGCTGTTCAAGTGCGGGTTGCGGACCCCACACAAGGTTCTCGAAGCCGAGCGCCAGACGCTGATCGACGGAATGGGCCGGGCCCACTACCGCCGCTACGACGAGAGTTCGGCCACCATGCTGGTCGAATTGGCCGAGGCGGTGCAGACCGACTACGGCGGTGATCTGCGCCTGCTGGCCGAACGCAGCGGACGCGACATCGCGACGGCCGCCGAGGCGCTGAAGTCCTTCAAGGGAATCGGTGATGTCGGCGCGAGCATCTTTCTCCGCGAGGTCCAAGACGTCTGGCCCTGGGCCCGCTCCACGTTCGACGCCCGCGCGCTGGATGCCGCGCGCGATCTCGGATTGCCCAGTGATGCAAACCAACTCGGCGCACTGTCGCAGGGACGCAATGCCGAACTCGCTGCGGCACTGGTGCGTTACTCCGCCGACGCCGGTGTCCGCGAGCGTCTGGCCGAATGACAGACGGAGGGCTAGCCGTGTCGACATCAGCCACGTTCGTGATCGTCGGCGCCGGACTGGCGGGGGCTAAGGCCGCCGAAGCCCTCCTCGACAAGGGCTTCGACGGAACCATCGTGCTTGTCGGGGAGGAACCTCAACTGCCCTACGAACGGCCGCCGCTGTCGAAAGAGTTCCTCGCGGGCACGAAGACCCTCGGCGACTTCACGGTGAAACCCGAGACCTGGTATCGCGAACACGAAATCGATCTCCGGTTGGGCAACCGTGTCGTCAGTGTGGATACCGCCGGTCACAGCGTCAGGCTGGCCGACGGCGCCAGCCTCGGTTACGACAAACTGCTGTTGGCGACGGGTTCACGGTCGCGGCGGCTACCGATCCCGGGAGCCGACGCCTCCCGCGTGCACTATCTGCGGACTGTCGAAGATGCTTCCGCTCTGGATTCGGCACTGACAAGCGGAGATTCGCTAGCAGTGGTGGGCGCGGGCTGGATCGGTATGGAGGTGGCCGCCGCCGCACGCCAGCGCGGTGTCGACGTCACCGTGGTGGAAAGTGCCGCGCTGCCGCTACTGGCCGGCCTCGGCGCGGAGAACGCCGCGGTCTTCGCCGACCTGCACCGCGAGCACGGTGTCGACCTGCGTACCGGTGCGACGGTCGCCGAGATCACCACCGCCGGCGGTGCCGCCGCCGGCCTGCGGTTGGGCGACGGCTCGCAGATCCGCGCGGATTCGGTGCTCGTGGCGGTCGGCGCCCAGCCCAATATCGAATTGGCTGAGCAGGCAGGACTTTCCACTGGTGACGGCGGCGTACTGGTGGACGCGGGGCTGCGCAGCAGCGACCCCGACATCTACGCCGTCGGCGATATCGCCGCCGCACAGCACCGGTTGTTCGGCACCCGGATCCGCACCGAACACTGGGCCAACGCCCTCAAGCAGCCTGCTGTCGCTGCGTCCGGCATGCTGGGCGAAGCCGCCGAATACACCGAACTGCCTTATTTTTTCACCGATCAATATGACCTCGGCATGGAGTATGTCGGCTACGCGCCGCACTACGCCCGGGTGGTGTTTCGCGGTGATCCCGCCAGCCGTGAGTACACCAGCTTCTGGCTCGATGACGAGAACCGGGTACTCGCCGGGATGAACGTCAATATCTGGGAGGGCCTCGACGACATCAAGGCCCTGATCAACGCACAGGCCCCCGTCGATCCGCACCGGCTGGCCGACCCGCAGGTGCCGGTGGGCGACCTTTCACGCTAGCCGACGGCGCCCGAGACCTAACGCAGCGTCGCGGTGCCGTCTTCGTGCACGTCGACCGCAGCACCGGCGATGTCCTCGCGCACTGTCGATTCGGCGGCATCCGGATCCCGCAGCACCGCCAGAGTCCGTGACCCGTCGGGCGTGCGGACGGCCAAGAATGCCTGCAGGGGGCGCCCGTCGCGATCGAACGGTGTGGTCCAGGACTCGACCTTACCGCTGCCTTGCCACTGCACCACTGACGGCCGGGTGTCCTGCGCATCCACCTCGGATTGCACGTCTTCCCAGCGGAATCCATCCGGTGGCGGTTCGGTTCCGTACACGCCGAAACTGTGCTTGGTCAGGTAGCCGCCGTTGGCGGTGATCAGGCCACGCCGCCCGGGATTGGCCACCAACAGTTCGGCCAGGGTGGCGATCGAATGCATGACGTAGTTGTTCCACGGGCCGCCGGCGAAGGTGAGCCCACCGGTGACGGTCAGTGGCCGATCGGGGTCATCGGTCCGAAGCCCGAGTTCGGCCGCCGCGACCTGCACCGCAGACGGGAAGCACGAGTACAGGTCGACGTAATCGATCTCGCCGATGTTGGCGGCGCCGGCCAGCTCCAGCGCGCGGGCCCCGGCGATCCGGATTGCCGGTGATCGGTGCAGTTCGGCCCGGTTGGCAATGGCGTAGGTGTCGTGGGCGTCGGTACCGGCCTGCGGGAAAACCCAGGTGTCGGTGGGAATCCGCAACTCGGTGGCGGTCTGAACCGAGGTCAGCACCAGCGCGGCCGCCTGATCCACCATGTTGTTGGAGTTCATCAACTTGGTGTAGGGCCAGCTGATCATCCGGTTCTTCGGGCCGGGCTGCCAGATCTCTTCTGCGGCCACGGCGTTCCGGATCCACGCGTGCGGGTTGTCGGCGGCGACCGCACTGAACCGCGACCACAGTTCACCGATGCGCCGGCGATGATCGTCGACCTTCTCCCCCGCGGCGATCCGCAACGCCTGTTCGAACAGTGGGTAGACGTAGGCGGGCCGGTCCAATCCGATGCGCTCTTCGGCCGGGCCGACCATCGGCACGTCTTCGCCCTCGCACACGGCCATCGGGATCGAGTCGTCCTGCTGTGTCCACGCCAGTTTCCCGCCGGCACGCCGCAGCCTGGTCCGGGTGCGCCACGTCTCACCGCCGGCCACCAGCACGATGCCGGCGCGGCCGTCGCGGATGTCCAGGCAGGCTTGATTCACCAGGGACTGGGGCACGTTGCCGCCCACCGGGCTGTACCGGGTGGCGGGGCGCTGCGCCCCGATCCGCTGACCGAGCAGCGCACCGGCATCGCGGTAGCGCGCGGAGAGCAGGTTCACCACCCGGATCGAGTCGACCGCGCGCAGTACCCGGTCGTGCGCGGCGTGGCGGGCGGCGGCCACCATGAGGTCGACGGGTTCTATCGCGTCGGTGTCGTCGCGGTGGTTGACCTGGCCATAGCCGATCAGTACCGGTGTCCGGGGGTCGACAGGCATGGACGTCAGATTAATCCGCGGCGAACAGGGGTCGGTCTCGCGGTCACCTGTTCGCAGCGGCATGGCGCACACGGTCACCCGCGGACAGCGCCGGTGCGATGGCAGTGAGACTAAAAGGGTGCCGCATCTGTCACTGCTGCGGCCAGCCTTCCAGCGATCTTGTTGGCTTCATCGTCGACATGTTGGCCGCAGGCCTTGATATCGAGAACCACGTTGGTGACCACCCCCAGCACGCGTTGGCACGTGTAACCCTTGCCATCGGCGAGGGTGAATGACTGAGAAATCTTCGGGGTTTCCCCGACCACGTCACCGACTTTCCACGTGTATGTGTCCGTTCCGCGGTAGGTCACACTCACGGTTTGCCCGGCGCAGGCCTTCCACGGGATTGCCGAAGCCCGAATGAAGGCAGCGGCCCGGTCGGTTTCTTCAGGAAACACCGCTACGTCCTGGTCGACGAAGGAATTCTCGTCGATTCCAGCGCGCGCCATTCCACCGCGATCCTCAGACACCCGCCAGGTCACCCGCCCGCCGCCACTGTCCCGATACGACCGGTCCAACCCTGGGTAGAGCACACTGGCACATTCAGGTGGTGATACCTCAATCGTGCCGCGGGTGTGCTTCGCCTTATGGATGCCACTTTCAGCCGTCTTCATTCCATCGACGCCCATGATGGTGTTGAGGGTGTCGTCCTCGAGTAAGGCGACATCGATCGAC
Source organism: Mycobacterium sp. UM_Kg27 (assembly GCF_000972905.1). Taxonomy (NCBI): domain Bacteria; kingdom Bacillati; phylum Actinomycetota; class Actinomycetes; order Mycobacteriales; family Mycobacteriaceae; genus Mycobacterium; species Mycobacterium sp. UM_Kg27. Next base: position 13,339 of record NZ_JRMM01000082.1, on the reverse strand, counting down.
TGCGACTCTGCCTGGCTGTGCAGCACCGCTGCACCGACCGTGGCGACCACCGCGACCCCGGCGGCGGCGGCAAGCAGCCACCTGCCTCGTCTGAATCGTGTGCGCCACGGGTGTGCTGCGGGGGAATCGCTGGCTACAACCACGACCGGCCGAGCACGCGCGGCGGGTGACTCCTCAGGGCCATGCAGGCTCGACGACAAGGGTGGAACGACGACCGCTTGCAAGCTCGAAGGCGATCCCTCCACCGCAGAGACCAGAGTCGGCGGCACGCCCTCCACGGAGCTCCGATCAGCGGCCACCTCGACCGATTGAGGACGGGCGAAGGGCACGGTCGCCAGTCCGACCGGGGTCGAGAGGGCGGTGTCGCAAGCGCCCAGTAACGCGTCGACCTCGCTGCGCGTGCGCCAGGTCACGTCGGGACGATCGCGCAATAGATACAGCAGCCGCACGATGTCGCGCTGCGCAGCGGTATCGGAGCAGTCCTCATCGAGCTTGGCTCTCAGCTCCGATACCAAGCCGGCCTGTTCGTAGTGGCTGAGCGCCGGGCTGGCAAGAACCGTGGCTAACCGCATCAGATACGCAAAGGGCACCTCCGGCTCTGCCGGCAGGGACGGTGGCAGGGGACCACACTGAGCTTGTCGCTTCTTCAGCGCGGAGATCAATCGGACTTCGGTGTCATGGCTGGGATTTCGATAGTCAATGATTTGCGTGGCGGCAAGCGGGGTGACCCGCACGCTGTCGACCGGTCCGATTTGAACGGGGAGAATCGGGCGCTGCAACGCCTGCGCATACTGCAATTCTGCCGCGCACGGTTTGGATACCAGTGAATTCTTCGACAGAGCGATGATGAATACATCGCACTCACGGATCTTCTCCAAGATCGTTTGCCACCACGCCTCACCACCGCCGAGCTCATCATCCAGCCACACTGCCTGACGAGTGCGCCGCAAGACCGCCAATAAACCGTCAAGTGATGAGCGATCCTGGCTGGCGTGACTCACAAAAAGCATCATCGCCTCCGGAAAAATCAATCTGAGGTGAAGCTTACTGAGTAAAATCCGCTTGACAATACTGTTGGATAGATTGGTAGCCCCCATTCCGACTCGGTGCATGTTCGCCCGTTTGGCTGCGCGGTTGCGTTCCCTAGCCACCCCGCGCCGCCTTAGCCGCTACGCGCTCACCGGTATGGCGGTCCTCATCGCCTGGCTCTGCGCGCTCGCCCGCTGGCCGAGGGCTGCCGACGGACTGCCCGCATGGTTGAGCTGGTTCGGCCGTCCCGGGTCATGGACGACGGTCTTCCTGACAGCCGCTGCGCTGGTCGGTGTCTGCATCCTGGCGCTGCGAGCAACAGGCAATAGGCCAACGGGGAACGCGCCCGCCGCAATCACGGCCGGGCTGGCCGTCACGAGCGCACTACTCGGGCTCAGTTCCTTCTGGGACTGCCACGACAGCGATCATCTGCCGTTCTTTCAGCCGCTGATCTGGACAGCAGCGCTACTCAAGGGCGGCATGACAGATTTTTCGATGAGTGGGCAGGTTTGCCCGGAGGCCGCTCCAGTGGCGCTGGTGGTGGCGCAGCTCTCAGCGCTGGGCGCCCTGTTCACCGGGCTAGCCGGCGTTGCGCTCGCGCTCTTCCGGTCGCAAGCGGATCTGATGCAAGCGAACCACGCAACTTCGGTCACCGCAGCAATCGGCGTTGACGATGACTCCGGCGCGATGATCGGAGGCATCGCGCGGACTCTGAATCGACGCGACACCCTCGTCGTCATCGTCGACGCCGCCGATGTACGCGGGGCACACAGCGCCCGCACCCATGGGGCTCGGGTGATAGCGGTCGACCTCAACGCCCCTTCGTCGCTTGAATCACTCACGCTGTGGCGGCACCTCGAGCGGTTGTACCTGCTGTCAGCCGACCCGTCTAACAACCGGTTGTGGCTCGACACTATCTCTGGAGCGCTTGCCCGCTCGGGCAACCGCCAACGCCGACTTCCGCTGGTAGTTCGAGTGGACGATCCGTGGCAAGCCGAGGCGTGGCGAACTCAGCAGCTCGGCGGAGCCGATTCCCGATGGGCCCTAGATACTATCGGCAAATACGAGATAACCGCCCGTTGGCTGCTGGAACAAATCGTCGCAGTCAAGCTAATTCGCCGTGTATTTATTTGCGGTACTTCGCAGTTGACGCTGGCACTCTGCGCAGATCTGACCCGACTCAAGTTGGAGCGCGACTACTACAGTGCCCCAACCGAGACGGCGTTACCGTCCTTCACGCTCGTCGGGGAAGACGCCGACGAGTGCCAGCGCGACCACGAATTCCACCGAGAGCAAATCGGGCTGGCCGCAGCCGGACCGGTCATCGATGTGGTGTCAAGCGCGCCGACCGTTCCGACATTGGAACGACTCATCAATGACGGCGACCCGGCAACCAGCGCCGCGATCTTCGTCGATGACTGGACGCGCGGTCCTCGAGGCGCCGCAACCGCCGGCACCAGATTGGCTGCCCGCTTCCCTACCATGCCGGTCTACAGCTGGGATCCCGACAGTCGGGTGAGCGACAAGCCGCTACCGATCGTGGGCCGCTTACGCACCTACCGCCTCATGTTGGAGTTTCCTGACGTCCAAGCTCCCGACGCTTGGGAGCGGGCTGCCAGCCTCATCCATGAGCGCTACCTCACCACGCTCGGGCCCCAGGCCCAACCTCTTCCCTCACGACTGCCGTGGAAAGAACTCGACGAGTTCTACCGTGGGTCCAACCGACGGCAGGTTCGCAACGCCTTGTGGATGGTTGAGCAGATTGCCGCGCACACCTGGAACACCTGGGGCGACGCGCCCGCACCGCTGGCGGAACGCGACATGGCCGGCCTGTCACCACTTCAGCAGCTCGATCTGATGGGTTTCGACCACACCTCAGCGATGGACATGGCCCGAGCCGAACACCAGGACTGGTGCCGCTACTACCGACACAACGGTTGGAGATACGGACTGAACCGCGACGATAAGCACCGAATCCACGACAAGCTTGTCGACTGGTCGGTGGTGCAGGCCGATCCGCAGCTGCTCAACGGCGTCCTGCTGGGTGTGGCGAACACGCTCTGGAGCCTTCGCCAGCTCGGCTACCGATCTCACCCGGTGTGGCGGCCCTACCTCCGGACCGGGACCGTGACCGCCGAGCAGCAGGATTCGCCCTGGACCTGGACTTCGCCGTCCGGAGCGACAATGCGGGCCGGTCGGGGCGACTGGCTCATCCAGGAAAACGGTGCGAATTGGTCGGTGCGCAACGACATTTTCCGATCCAGCTACCGGCACGTCAGCGGGCACGAATGGCAACGGTGCGGCAAGGTCCTCGCGCGACCGGCGGACCCCGGCGAAACCATCGAAACTGCAGAAGGACCTGCTTTGGCGGCCGACGGCGACTGGGTGGTTCAAGGCAATGCGGGCGACCAGTGGCCGGTCCCGGCCGATGTGTTCGCGCGACACTACACAGCACTCCCGCCCAGCGAGTGAGAGAGCGTTTGCGCACAACCCCCGGCCGCGGGCGCGTTCGGCGAATCCACTAATCCGCGGCGAACAGCACGCCGTCGGCGATCAACCGGTCGGTCTCGCCGTCGTCGAGTTCGAGCAGTGACCGGCAGATCTTCCGAGTGTCCTGACCGGGTAGCGGTGCGGGCCGCTGCGGCGCCACCGGGATGTTGCGGAAGGGGGCAGGGCCGGTTTCCGCCGGCAGCGGGTGCTCGATCAGGGGGTGGATCATGGGCGCGTACACCGCGCGGTGGGCCAGCTGGGGGTCGTCGGCGACATCGGGCGGCCGGTTCATCGGCGCGGCGGGCACGCCGTGGCCCTGCAGCAGTTCGGCCACCCCGGCGGCGGTGCGGGCCATGGTGTGATGGCCCAACGCTGCGGCCAGCTCCGCACGGTGGGTGATGCGTCCGGATCCAGTGCGCCAGCGCGGCTCATCGGCCAATCCGTCGTCGAAAGCCGCAGCGACAGCACGCATATCGGCATCGGACCGGATCGAGATCACACACCATTCGTCATCGCCGGCGCACGGGCAGACCAGATCCACCGCGGTGTCCGGCTGGACCGATGCGCCCGCGGCGCGGGCCACGTAGCTGGTGTCCAGCTGGTTGACCGCGGTCTCGGCCTGCGACACGTGAACGTGACTGCCGGCGGCGGTACGCCGGCTCCCGATCAACGCCGCGAGCGCCCCGATCGCGGCGACCCGCGCTACCACGTGGTCGGGAAAGACCGTGGTGGCATCGTAGAACGGGTGGCGCTCCGAGTCGCCGGAGTCATCCGGAGACGTCCACAGCGCGGTAACCCCGGCGGTGGCACGCACCAGCGGGCCGTACCCCATTCGGCCGCTCCACGGCCCGGACTCCCCGAAAGCGCTGCTCTCAGCCAACACTACCCGCGGGTTGATCTCACGCAGCACCTCGTAGGAGAAACCCAGGGCGGCAAGCGTTCCCGGTTTGAAGTTGGCCAGTACCGCGTCGGCTTCGCCGACCAGTCGCGCGAAGATCTCCTTGCCGGCCGGACTCCGCAGATCCAGGCCGAATCCCGATTTGTTGCGGTGCGTCCAGGCGAATGACTCGCTCATCGCCTCACCGGGGCGGGCCTGCCGCAGCCCGTCCGGGTAGGCCGCGCTCTCCACCTTGATGATCTCGGCACCCAGGTCTCCGAAGAGACGGCTGGCCTCGCCGCCCGCCACAATGATCCCCAGGTCGATGATGCGTAGTCCCTGGAACGGCCAGGCGCCCGCCTCGCCGACCGGTGCCCGCTCGGCCAACGGTTCGGCCAGCCAGCCGGCGCTCGCGTCGCCGACCGCCGGTGCCGGGGTTCGGAATCCGGATCGGCCGCCGTCGACCACGTAGTAGCCGGTCGGTATCGCCGCGGTCAGGCCCGGAACCAGCTCGGCCTGTGTGACCGCCCCCGCGGCCACGAAGTGCTCTTCGGTCAGCACCTTCGCCGGATCCCCCACCGCCGCGATCGGCACTCCCCTGGACTGTCCGGCGCTGACCAGATCCGCCATGTCCTGGTTGGCAAACAGTTCCCGCAGCAGCGCGCTGATCTGCGGCCAGACCGCGAACCGCTCGCCGATCACGCCGTATTTGGGGTCGGCGAATTCGGCCGGTTCGCCCAGCCAGGTCCACAGTGCACGCCACTGGCGCGGTGACATGACACAGAGCCGGACGTAACCATCGCGGCACGCGTAGATCGGGTAGGCGTCCTGGTTGCGGGGCCGTCCACGCCACCGGGTCGACCTGCGTTGGGCCGCGGCGGCCTGGCCGTGCGCTCCGAATACGGGATCCAGCACGGCCACCACCGCATCGAATCGGGAGAAGTCCAGGTAATCCCCGCTACCACAGCGCAGCCGGTTGTAGTAGGCGACCAGCACCGCCCAGGCAGCCTGTACCGCTGCGGTTGCCGAGGCGATCCCGTCCGGCGGCAGTACCGGGGTTCCGGTGGTGGGGCCCGACCGGGACAGGGCACCGGAGAGTGCGTAGAGCACCGCGTCGGTGGCCTGCCACTGTGCGCGCGGCCCGCTCGTCCCGAAATCGGTGACCGACATCGTCACCAGGTGAGCGAATCGATCGGCCAGTGCAGCGCAGGAGGTCCCGAACTCCGTCGCGCGGCCCGGCAGGCCGCTGTCCACCACGATGTCGGCGGTATCAGCCAGCTCGTCGAAGCGCCGGCGGTCCCGCTCATCGGCGGGGTCCAAGGTGATGCTGCGCTTGTTCGCGTTGTGCAGCGCGAACGCAACACTCACACCGCCCAGCAGCGGAGCCGCGGCCCGCGCCGGACTGCCGCCGGGGGGCTCCACCTTGAGCACGTCGGCTCCCAGGTCGGCGAGTAACCGGGTCACCGCGTCGGCGTCGCCGCCGGCCAGATCGAGCACACGAACCGATTTCAGCAGCACGCAGTCAGGGTAATGAATCGGTTGCCGCGGTCACGCTTGGGCGCGACAATGGAAAAGGTGAGTGCAGCCGACGCGACTCCGTCACCGCCCACCCTCTCCAACGATGAACTGGCTCGCCTCGATGCCTACTGGCGCGCCGCCAACTATCTCTCGGTAGGTCAGATCTATCTGCTGGACAATCCCCTGCTGACCGAACCGCTGCGGGCCGAGCACATCAAGCCCCGACTGCTTGGGCATTGGGGCACCACGCCAGGGCTCAACCTGCTCTACCTCCACCTCAACCGGATCATCCGCGAGCGCGACGCCGACGTCATCTTCATCACCGGGCCCGGCCACGGCGGTCCGGCACTGGTCGCCAACGCCTACCTCGAGGGAACCTACAGTGAGGTGTACACGGGCATCGGCGAGAACGTCGACGGGCTGCGGAAGTTGTTCCGGCAGTTCTCTTTTCCCGGCGGTATACCCAGTCACGTGGCGGCCGAGACACCGGGCTCCATCCATGAAGGCGGCGAGCTCGGCTACGCGCTGGTGCATGCCTTCGGTGCGGCCTTCGACAACCCCGAACTGGTAGTGGCCTGCGTGGTCGGCGACGGCGAGGCCGAGACCGGACCGCTGGCGGCCAGCTGGCACTCGAACAAGTTTCTCAACCCCGCCGTGGACGGCGCGGTGTTGCCGATCCTGCATCTCAACGGCTACAAGATCGCCAATCCCACTGTGCTGGATCGTATTCCGCAGTCGGAGTTGGAATCTTTGCTACGCGGTTACGGGTACCGGCCGATCACCGTCGCCGGGGACGACCCCGCCGTCGTACACCAACTGCTCGCCGCCGCCCTCGATGACGCGTTCGACGACATCGCGGCGATCCAGCGAGCCGCGCGCACCGAGGGCTCGTCGATGCGGCCGGTGTGGCCGATGATCGTGTTGCGTACCCCGAAGGGCTGGACCGGGCCGAAGGTGGTCGACGGACGACAGGTGGAGGGGACCTGGCGGGCGCACCAAGTGCCGCTCGCGCAAACCCGCACCGACCCCGAGCACCGCCGGCAACTGGAGGAGTGGCTCCGCAGTTACCGCCCGGGTGAACTGTTCGATGCCTCCGGTCGCCTGCTGCCGGAGTTGTCGGCGCTGGCGCCGCGCGGGGACCGCCGGATGAGCGCCAACCCGCATGCCAACGGAGGGCTGCTGCTCCACGATCTGGACCTGCCTGATTTCCGCGACTACGCGGTGCCGGTGACCCGGCCGGCCACCGAGATGCACGAGGCCACGCGGGTGCTCGGCACGTTCCTGAGCGACGTCATCGACCGCAACCGCGACCGGTTCCGGTTGATGGGTCCCGATGAGACCGCCTCCAACCGGCTCGCGGCGGTCTTCGACACGACCGACCGGGTCTGGCTGTCGAAGACCGTCCCCGGCGACGATCACCTGGCCCCGGACGGGCGAGTCCTGGAAGTGCTCTCGGAGCACCTGTGCCAGGGCTGGCTGGAGGGCTATCTGCTGACCGGCCGGCACGGGCTGTTCAACTGCTATGAGGCATTCGTGCACATCGTCGACTCGATGTTCAACCAGCACGCCAAATGGCTGGCCGTCAGCCGCGAACTCGCGTGGCGGCAACCGATCGCCTCGCTGAACTATCTGCTGACCTCCCACGTCTGGCGTCAGGACCACAACGGCGCGTCACACCAGGATCCCGGGTTCATCGATCTGGTGGCCAACAAGCGACCCGAAGTGGTGCGGGTCTACCTGCCGCCGGACGCCAACACGCTGCTGTCGGTTGCCGATCACTGCCTGCGCAGCCGCAATTACGTCAACGTGATCGTGGCCGGCAAGCAGCCGGCGCTGGCCTACCTCGACATGCCGGCGGCGGTGGCGCACTGCACCCGTGGTCTGGGTATCTGGGAGTGGGCCGGCACCACCACCGGTGAGCCGGACGTCGTGCTCGCCTGCGCCGGGGACATTCCTACGCTGGAAACCCTGGCCGCCGCCGACATCCTGCGTGACGAGCTGCCCGACCTGGCGGTACGGGTGGTGAATGTCGTGGACATCATGCGCTTGCAACCGACGACCGAACATCCACACGGGTTGCCGGACACCGAATTCGATGCACTGTTCACCCGCGACAAGCCGGTGATCTTCGCCTACCACGGCTACCCCTGGTTGATCCACCGACTGACCTACTCGCGGGCGAACCACGACCAGATGCACGTGCGCGGCTTCCGCGAACGCGGCACCACAACCACACCGTTCGACATGGTGATGCTCAACGACCTGGACCGTTTCCACCTGGTGATGGACGTGATCGACCGGGTACCGGGATTGGGTGGTCGCCACGCGGTACTGCGCCAGCAGATGGTCGATGCGCGGATGGCCGCGCGGCTCTACACCCGCGAGCACGGGGAGGATGATCCCCGGATCACCAACTGGACCTGGCGATCGGGCGCAGAGCCGAACGGCGGCGAGATAAGGTGACGGCCATGACTGCTCACCCCGCACCGGTCCGGAGGCGCCGCAAGGCGATGTCGTTGCTGCTCGGCGCCCTTGTCGCGTCGGCCACCATCGCCGGTGCCGGGGCGGCCGGCGCGACGCCGGACCTCACCAGGGTGCCGGTCCGCTACGACCTCACCGGTACCGGGGTCGCCAGCTACATCACCTACCAAGTCCAGAACGGTCAGGCGCACGCCACCAACGCCACGCTGCCGTGGTCCCTTCAGTTGACCGGCGCGATGACGAACGCAGCCAGTCCGTCCTCGTACTCGCTGAGCGCGCAGAGCGCCGGTCCCGGCGCCCTGACCTGTACGGTCACCGTGAACGGCAAGGTGGTCAGCGAGAACACCGCCACCGGCAACCCGGCGCGCGTCCTGTGCGAGACCCACGGCCCCAAGTAACCGGCAGTTGGCGCGGCTCGAGGCAGGAGAGCCGAAGCTGGGAGGGCGTCCCCCGACGACGCACAGCCCCGACGCGGTGTCGCGCGTAGAATTCGGTCCAATGTCTGGCCACGAGTTCGCGGTGCCGTGGGGGCGGCACCCGTTGGTGTCGCAACTCTCGGCACTGAATCATTTCCGCGCCTTCGTCGACGTCGCCGTCGTCGTGGTGGTGCTGGCGCTCGCCAATCTGATCGCGCATTTCACCACCCCGTGGGCCGCGGTCGCCACCGTCCCGGCCACCGCCATCGGCTTGATCGCGCTGGTCCGCTATAGCGGCCTGAGCTGGAGCGAGCTCGGCCTGGGCCGGGCGCACTGGAAATCCGGGTTCGGCTATGCGCTGGCCGCGGTGCTGGTGGTGGTGTCGGTGATCGCGATCGGCGTGCTGTTGCCCGCGACCCGGCCGATGTTCCTGAACAACCACTACGCCACGGTCTCCGGTGCGCTGGTCGCATCGATGGTTGTCATCCCGCTGCAGACCGTGATCCCCGAAGAGTTGGCGTTTCGCGGCGCGCTGCACGGTGCGTTGCACCGGGCGTGGGGGTTTCGTGGCGTCGCGGCGGCAGGTTCCCTGCTGTTCGGTCTGTGGCATGTCGCAACATCACTCGGCCTGACCAGCAGCAACGTGGGTTTCACCCGGATTCTCGGAGGCGGGTTCTTCGGCATGCTGGCCGGCGTGACACTCGCGGTGCTGGCCACCGGAGCCGCGGGCTTCGTGTTCAGCTGGTTGCGGCGGCGCAGCGGCAGCCTGATCGCGCCCATCGCGCTGCACTGGTCCCTCAACGGGGTCGGCGCGCTGGCCGCCGCGCTGGTGTGGCAGGTCTCTGGCTGAGTCGGCCCGGCGGTTCAGCGAGGCTCGACGCAGGAGAGCCGAAGCTGGGAACGCCGCATCGGCCCCGCGCATCAGACCAGCAGCACCGCCGCACCTGCGATCCGGCCCGCACCTAGATCGGCCAAAGCCCGGTCGGCCTCACCTAGCGAATACTCCGGCGTGGTCACTTCGATGTGGTGCGCTGCGGCGAAGTCGAGAAAAGCGCGGGCATCCGCACGAGTGTTGGCCGTGACCGACCGGATCTGACGCTCGCGGAACAGGTGGCGCTGGTAGTTCAGCGGTGGGATGTCGCTGAGGTGGATTCCGGCGATGGCCAGTGTGCCGCCGGCGTCCAGTGCCTGACAGGCGGGTAGCACCAGCTCGCCGACCGGGGCGAACAGGATCGCGGAGTCCAGCGGCACCGGTGGCGGATCGGCGGCGCCCTGGGCCGAGGCCACACCCAGTTCCAAAGCCAACTCCCGCGCTCGTTCCCCGCGGGTCATCACGTGTACCTCGGCGCCACTGGCGAGGGCGACCTGCGCGGTGATGTGCGCACTGCCGCCGAACCCGTAGATGCCCAGCCGCCCACCCGGAGGCAGGTCCGCCCGCTGCAAGGACCGGTAGCCGATAATGCCCGCGCACAGCAACGGCGCCAACTCGGTGTCGCGGTAGCCGCCGGGCAGTCGGAGGGCAAAAGCTGCTGGCACCGTGGCGAATTCGGCATAGCCGCCGTCGTCATCCCAGCCGGTGTAGCGCGAATGCGGGCAGAGATTCTCGTCGCCGCGCCGGCAGTAGCGACACGTGCCGCAGGTGTGCCGTAACCAGGCGATTCCGACCCGGTCCCCCACTGCGAACTCGTCACCGGCGTCGGCACCGACTTCGACGACTTCGCCGACCACCTCGTGGCCGGGGATCACACCGGGGCGGTGCACCGGAAGGTCACCCTCGGCGACGTGCAGGTCGGTACGGCACACGCCGCAGGCCTGCACGGCCACCAGCAGTTCCGAGGGTTCCGGTCGCGGCACCGAGGTACTGACCCGCTCAAGTGGCCGGTTGGCTATAGGACCGGGACGTCGGACGCGCCATCCCGTCATCGACACACCCGCCACCTGCGACGCCATAGACCTATGGTGCGCTTTCCACGGCCGGGCCGGCTACCTGCGGCGAGCCAATCCGACGACCCACAGCAGGATGATGGCCCCGCCCAGGGAGACGAAGAAGGTGAACCACCTGCGGCCGTGCTCCACGTCGACACCGAGCCAGCCGAGCAGCATGCCGCCGAGGAAACCGCCGATCACGCCGATCACGACGTTGAGCAGGATCCCTGAGCCACCGCGCTTCATGATGCGGTTCGCCAGCCAGCCGGCGATGCCGCCGATCAGGACGTAGGCCAGCCAGCTGACCGACGTCGGAGTGGACAGCGCTGCAGCGAGATAGCTTCCGGCCATGGGCGTCATCGGGGCTTAGGCAGCGGGAGCGGGTCCCTGCGCGGGAGCGGGTCCCTGCGCAGGAGCGGGTCCCTGTGCCGGAGCCGGGATTCCCGGAATGCCCGGCGCCGGACCCGGCGCTGCTTCCGCGGGGGGTGCGCCCAGCGGCCGAATGGACTCGGCCAGCGCGATGGCCGCGTTGGTGTCCACCGGGTTGTTGGCGGTGCCCAGCCACACCACGAACCAACGCTCGGCCTGCGGGCCGGTGCCCTCGGCCGGCGGCACGCCGATCACGCCGCTCCAGATCTGGCCGACCGGCTTGGCCGGGTCGGTGAACTTGACCTCGTAGTACGACGCGCTACCGGTCAGACCACCGCCGTTGAGCGGAGCGTTCACCTGGTTGGCGCGGGTGCCGGGGTAGGGCATGAAGAACTCGCCCATGTCCGATCCGAGGCGGGTGGCGGCCTTGGCGTTGTCGGCTTCAGCGCTGGCGTAGAGCCGCTGGTCGAGCTTGCCGAGCACGATCCGGGTGTCGTTGGCCACCGGCGCCGGCTGCCCCGGCAGCATCGGCTCACCGGTCTTCTTGCTCAGCAGCGACGAACCGTACTCAAGGTGGCTGGTGTCGGACTGCACCCAGCCGCCGGGCAGCACGAAGCTGAAACCGCCCGCGACGTCGTCGACACGACCCACCTCGGGTGCGGCGGGCTCAGCGGCCGGAGCCGGGGCGTCCGGGTCGGCCGGCGGGGCATCCGCGGTGGCCGGCGGTGCGGGAGGAGACGGCGGCACCGGATCCGCATACACCGGCGCCGCAGCGGCGAATGCCAACGCACCCGCGACCGCAGTCGCGGCCATCGCCCGAATTCCCCTGGAGGTCAGGTCCACCTGCTTCATGGCAGAAAAACCTACCGCGTTGCCATCCGTACGCAAGTTACGCCATGCCGGGGTGTGTCGCGCGCAAGGTCACTTCCTGGGCTTTGACCCCGAACCAGACCGTCTCACCGGGCGCCAGACGGAGCTCCGCCGCTGCGTCCGCGGTGATGTCCGCTGCCAGCCCCGGCGCACCGTCGGGCTGGTCCACACCGCGCACCTGGACCGTGCTGCCGCGTACGTCGAGCTCGGCCACGACCACCTCAAGCAGATTGCGCGGACTGCCGTGGCGCGGCGGCTCCCGGTAGACCGCCACCGCCCGCGGTGTGCTGACCGCGACCGCCGGCCGGCCCGGCTCCGCACCGTCGTCGGTGGTGCCGTGCCACTGGTCTCCCCACCCGGTCCGCAATACGCCGGCGGCGTCAAGCACCCCCGCGACCAGATTGACGCCGGCGATCTGGGCCCCGAAGCGACTCCGCGGTGCAGCCAATACCTCTGCGGCACGGCCTATCTCGGCAATCCGACCGGATTCGAGGACCAGGACCCGATCAGCCAGCGCAAACACGTCGAGCAGATCGTGCGTGACCAGCACGGTGGTGCGTCCGGCCGCACCGAGCACGTCGCGCAGCACCGTGCGCACCGCTGAAGCCGCACCCACGTCGAGCCCGGCCAACGGCTCGTCGAGCAACAGCACCTCCGGTTCAGCGGCCAGGGCGCGGGCGATCGCGACCCGCTGCTCCTGCCCCCCGGAGAGGCGGCGCGGCCGGCGCTCGGCCAGCCCTTCGACGCCGACCGCGTGCAGCCACGGCGCCGCGAGGGCTCGGGTGCGCGCCCGGCGCAGGTCGAAGCGACGCCGGGGATGCGACCCGAATGCGACGTTGGCCGCCACGCTCAAATGCGGGAACAGCAGCGGATCCTGCAGCAGCAGGCCCACCCGGCGATCCCAGGTCGCCACCTGAACTCCGGCCCGGGTGTCGGTCAGCACCCGATCGCCTGCGCGGACCACGCCCTCGTCGGGCCGCAGCAGTCCCGCAATCACGTGCAGCAACGTCGACTTCCCGGCGCCGTTGGGTCCCAAGACCGCCAGCACCTCGCCCGGGCCGACGTCCAGCCGCACGTCCAGGCCGCGCTCGGCGACCACGGCCTGCACGCTGAGCCCCCCGGTCGCGGCGGTCACCCGATGCTGCCCAGTCGTCGGGCGCCCAGGACGAGCACCACCACGGCGGCAACAGCCACCAGCAACAGCGACATCGCCGCCGCGGCGTCGGCATCCGACACGCGTTGCAGGTAGATGGCCAGCGGCAACGTCCGGGTGACACCTTCAAGCGAGCCGGCAAACGTCAGCGTCGCGCCGAATTCCCCGAGTGACCGCGCGAATGCCAGAACCGCTCCGGAGATCAGGCCC
>NZ_JRMM01000081.1:0-19409 GCF_000972905.1 Mycobacterium sp. UM_Kg27 | reverse complement strand
CCGCGACTCCGGCCAGGTCGATGCGGCAATGGCGGAAACCCTTGCCACGGTGGGCTTGCCGACGGTGTTGGTCAACAATGCCGGCGGGGTGTTCTTCTCCCCGTTGCTGGAGACGGCACCCAAGGGCTGGGACACCCTGATCCGGTCCAACCTCACCCAGGTCCTGCTCTGCACGCAGCGCGTCGCGCAAACACTGGTCCAACACGGCGCGGCCGGCAGCATCATCAATGTCGCCAGCATCGAAGGCACCCGTGCCGCGCCTGGCTATGCGGCCTACGCGGCGGCGAAAGCGGGTGTCATCAACCTGACTAAAACGGCGGCTCTGGAGTTGGCGCCGCACGGCATCCGGGTCAACTGCCTGGCCCCGGACCTCACGCTCACCGAAGGTATCGAACGAGTCGGCTCGGCAGAGATGCTGGCCGGCGTGGCCCACATGATTCCGATGGGCCGCCCCGGTCATGTCGACGAGATGGCCGGGGCCGCGGTCTTTCTGGCCGGCGACCTGAGTTCGTACGTGACCGGCCAGACGCTTCACGTCGACGGCGGAACCCACGCCGCGGGCGGCTGGTACCACCATCCCGACGGTGGCGATTACATCCTCGGCCCGCCACGGCCGACGACCACTTAGCAACTCCACGCGAAGGAGAGGCGTATGCGGTTCGCGTTCACCTACCCGATCATCACCCATCCCTGCCATCCGGAGCTGGTTTCGCCGCAGGCGGTGAGCGCCGTTGCGCGGGCCGCCGAAGCCGCCGGGTTTGACGCCATGGGTTTCACCGACCACCCGGCACCGACACAGCGCTGGCTCGACGCCGGCGGCCACGACAGTCTCGATCCCTTCGTGGCGATGGGATTCGCCGCGGCGCATACCGAAACGATCCGGTTCATCCCGAACGTCGTTGTCTTGCCCTACCGCAACCCGTTCGTGGTGGCGAAATCGGGTGCGACCCTGGATCTGTTGTCGGGGGGAAGGTTCACCTTGGCCGTCGGTGTGGGCTACCTCAAGGGCGAATTCGCCGCTTTGGGGGTGGACTTCGAGGAGCGCGCCGCACTGGTCGAAGAGAGCCTGGACGTCATCCGAGCCATCTGGACCGGTGACGACGTCTCATTCGAGGGCCGGCATTTTCGCGCCCGCGGGATCACCGCGCACCCGCGACCGGTCAGCAGCCCCCATCCGCCGATCTGGATCGGCGGAAACACCGGCAAAGCGCGTCAACGGGTCGCGACACGGGGCCAGGGCTGGGCGCCGTTCCCGGCGTCGCCCGGCCTGGCCAGCACCGCCCGCACCGCCGAAATGAATTCGGTCGAAGCCCTGACCGCGGGCATCGACGACCTGAAACGACGCTGCGACGGGGCCGGCCGTGACTGGGCCGCCATCGACATCTGTTTCTCGAACCTCGTCGGCGGCCGTCCCGGCTACGACGACTTCGATCCCGGCGCCTACCTGGACGGCCTGGGCCAGCTGGCCGAAGCCGGCGTGACCTGGGTACAGGTCACCGTTCCCGGCGACAGCCTCAGCCATACGGTCGAGGCACTGGGCCAGTTCGGCGAATCGGTGATCAGCACATTGTAGGAACGTCTCGCCGGTACCCTTGCCAGTTGTGACGCGTTCCGCTTCGCGCCGCGACCTGCTGAGGTATGCCGCGTTACTTCCCCCGGCGCTGGCCCTGCCCGGCGTCCTCGGGGCGACGGTCGGCGCACCGAGGTCCCGTGCGAACGGGCTGCAGGTCGTTGATTTCGCCCACCGGCTGGTGCCGCCCGACCAGATCAAGGCCGCCGGATTCGACGGGGCGATGGTGTACGTCTCCGAGCTCCGTCCGGGCGCCACCTTCGACTTCAAACCCGTCACCCGCGACTACGCCGACGGGCTGCGTGCCGCCGGCCTGCAGGTCGCCAGTTGCTACCAGTTCGGCAAACCAGGCTGGACACAGTCGCCGTCGGACTTCACCCGGGGTTACGACGGCGGCGTGGCCGATGCGCAGACGGCGCTGCGGCTGCATGCCGCGGCCGGGGGACCCCCGTCGGCGCCGATCTACTTCAGTGTCGACGAGGACATCGACGCCACAACATGGAGGAAGCTGGCGCTCCAATGGTTTCGCGGGATCAACTCCGTCCTGGGCGTTGACCGCACGGGCATCTACGGCGGCGCGCGCCAATGCACCTGGGCGATCAACGATGGGGTGATCGGACAGTCGACCAGCCCGGGTCACCGGTGGGCATGGCAGACCCGGGCATGGTCGCACGGAGACCGCGAACCGGCAGCCGTACTCTTCCAACGAGAAATCGTCACCGCGACCGAGCCGGGTTTCGTCATCGACGGTGCGCATGTGGATGTCAACGACGTCCTCGCCGCGGACTTCGGTCAATGGGACCTCGCCCGACCACAGGGGGAACTTTCGTGATCGGCACATCCTGGGACGCGCCACGGGTGGCCCGGTGGTCCGGCATACTGGGCGCCGTTCTGCCCGCGGCCACGTTGCTGGCTTACCCGATCTGGTCTTTCCCGGAAACCCGAACGCAGTCCGTCGACGTGGCGCGGTGGGCCATGGCTCACCACGACCGGTTGGTTGTGGCGATGGCGCTCAACACCATCGGCGTCACGCTCTGGTTCGTCTTCGGGGCCGCGGTGTGGGCCTACCTACGGGATCGGCTGCCCATGAAGTCGATCCTTCCGACCTGCTTCGCCGCCGGCTTCATCGGATGCCTGACGCTGCTGCTCAGCGGGTTCACCGCCTTTGACCTCCTGCTGTACCGGCGCCGCAGTGCCGACGCGGCGTCACTGCTTTACGACCTGACGTTCGGACTGCTGGCGATGTCGGGGATGCCCCTGGTGGTGGCGCTGGGCGCGTTCGTGATCGCGGTCTATGCGCGCCAGGCGTTGCCGGCCTACACCGGTCACCTGGCACTGGCTGCCGCCGTGGTCCATCCGGTGCTGCTCCTGACGTTCGTCTTCCGCAGCGGTCCGCTGTCGCTGGAGGGCTACTCGATCACCGCGATGCCGGCATTCTTGTTCGCCTGGATCCTCGGGACGGCGGTGGCAATGCCCCGCTCCAGCGCTGGCGTATCCCCGGGCACGTTGTCAGCGCAGCGTCGCGGGTCCGGCGTGCGGATCACCTCGCCAGGGCGCTAGCAGCAGCTCGCAGGCGCGCCGCATGTCGCGTTCGGCCTGCGCCGGCGTCGTCTCACCCATCACCGCCCAAGACAAGATGCCGTAGGCGCACTGCTCGACCAGTAGCGCCAACTGGGTGTCCCGCCGTGCGGGCCGGGAGATCCCGGCCACCGACAAGATGCGGGCACGCAGGTTGAAGTCCCCGGTTGCCGGCGACTCGGACCGGCGGGCATTGACCGAGATGACCATTGCACGAGCCAGCCGAGGCCGCGCGAGCATCGAACGGCAGATGCCGACCATGAGGTCGGTGACGTCGGCCGCCGGGCAGCCCGTCGGCGGGTGCGACGGGCCGGCGGTCCGGGTGTAGTGCAACAACAACGCGCTGAACAGGTGATGCTTGGTGGGGTAGTAGCGGTAGAGGGTTGCGATCGACACCGCCGACCGGTCGGCCACATCCTGCATCCGAACGGCTTCCAGCCCGTCGCGGGCACCGAGCCGGGCCGCGGTGGCAAGAATGCGTTCGCAGCGTTGCCGTTGCGCGGCCGTGGTGGGAACAGCGGCGTCGCGCTCAACCGGCGGGCGGGGCATCAGAAGCTCGGGGGGCCGTTGCGAGCAACTTCTGCATCAGCCGATGCGAGGCGAGCACAGCTTCGGCCCGATCTGTGATGGCGTGCACCGCAGGACTGTCGGCGTGGGCCGAGATGACGTGCACCGGTCCCCGCGGAAGCTGTTCGAGCCCTTCACGGGCGACATCGGCCGGATCGGACACGCGCAGCCCCGGCAGGTCGAAGTTGAGGCCGGCCCGTGCCATCGCAGGCGTCCTGGTCACACCGAGCACCAATTCCAGGACGTGCACGTTGTAGTCGCGCAACTCCAGCCACAGGCCCTCGGCGTAGATCCTGCTGAACGCCTTCACGCCCCCGTATACGGTCTGCCGCGCTGAACCGAGATACCCGGTCAGTGACCCGACCAGCAGCAGGCCACCGCGCCGCCGGATGCGCATCGGCTTCCCGAATTGGTGGATCAGCGCCAGCGGCGTCCGAACGTTCAGGTCGAGCACTCGCTCGAAGGCCGCCAGGTCGCCGTCGAGGAACTGTGTGCTGTGAGTGTTGGCGCCCGCGTTGTAGATCAGCAACCCGACCTCGACATCCGACGTCGCCTCGCCGATCCGCGCGACCGCATCCGCGGCAGTCAGATCCACGGCCAGCTCACGGACGCGCACGCCACGTGTCCTGCATCGATCGGCGGTGTCGCGCAGCGGGTCTGGCTTGCGCGCGACCAGGACCAGATTGATGCCGGCGTCGGCCAGCTGGAACGCGAACTCGGCGCCGACGCCTTCCGAGCCGCCCGCGACCACAGCCCAGGGGCCGTACTGCTGTACCCACCCGGGTTGACCACCGCTAGACAAGAGACGCCTCCATAACTAAAATTCATTCTAGTTTAGCTCCATGAGGCTATCCCACTCGCGCGGCGCAACGAAAGGCGTAGAGCCCTTGCGGTACAACGGTCCCCGGATTCGGTCCCGCTGATGCGGCTTGGCTTGGCGACACCGGTCGTCATCCAGGTCCCTGGCGCAGCCTCGAGCTGGGAAGCCGACGGCAACGTCGAGGACATCAGCCAGATCGCCGCGGCCGCGGATGAACTCGGCTTCGCCTACCTCACTTGCTCGGAACATGTCGCGGTGCCCGCCGAGGCCGCGGCCGGTCGCGGGACGACCTACTGGGACCCGTTGGCCACGCTCTCGTTTCTGGCCGCCCGCACCCGCTCCATTAGGTTGGTGACATCGGTTGTGGTGCTGGGCTATCACCATCCGCTGGAGCTCGCCAAACGGTACGGGACCCTCGACCGGCTCAGCGGCGGCCGGCTGACCCTCGGCGTCGGGGTCGGATCGCTGCGTGAGGAGTTCGACCTGCTCGGCTGCGCGTGGGATGACCGCGGCGCCCGGGCTGATGACGCAATGAAGGCGTTGCGGGCGTCGCTATCGACCACCCACCCCGCCTATCACGGCGCCTTCTACAGCTTCGACTCGATGGTCGTGCAGCCGTGCGCGGTACAGCAGCGAGTTCCGATCTGGGTCGGCGGACACACCCGCCGTTCGCTTCGGCGGGCGGTGGACCTGGGTGACGGCTGGA
This sequence comes from Mycobacterium sp. UM_Kg27, assembly GCF_000972905.1. Classification (NCBI taxonomy): domain Bacteria; kingdom Bacillati; phylum Actinomycetota; class Actinomycetes; order Mycobacteriales; family Mycobacteriaceae; genus Mycobacterium; species Mycobacterium sp. UM_Kg27. The sequence continues at coordinate 14,168 of NZ_JRMM01000081.1, read as the reverse complement.
CGCCGTTCGGCCTGCGTATTGAGGAGCTGACGAAACACCTTGGCTCTGTGGATCTCCCGGACAGCTTCGCAGTCGTGCTGTCGACGCCGCCGCTGGACCCGATCGGGTCCCCGCAGCAGGCCCTCGATCGGATCGGCAGGCTCGCTGACGTCGGTGCCACCGATGTCAGTTGTATGATCGCAGCGCGCTCTTCGGCGCACTTCCGTGACCAGCTGATCGCACTGGCGGAGTTGGCCGACCTGTCGCCCCGGGTCGGGCGATGATCGAGCAACGGCTGGCCGAACTGGAGCGGCGCCTGCAGCAGGTCGAGGACGAGCGCGCCATCGAGCGGCTGATCGCGTCCTACGGCCCGCTGGTGGACGCCGGCGACTCCGAATCGACTGCGGCGTTGTGGCAACACGATGGGGTCTACGACGTCGAGAACTGGTTGATGAACGGCCGCGAGGAGATTGCGGCGATGGTGCACTCTCGTGGTCACCAGGATCTGATCGCTCGCGGATGTATGCATTTTCTGGGCCCGGCGGTGGTCACCGTGACCGGTGACGAGGCGGTCGCCGTGTGTGACTCGATGCTGCTGGTCAAACAAGGCAACCAGTTTCGCGTCGCGCGCGGCGGCGCCAACTACTTTCACCTCGGCCGGGTGGCGGGCGCGCCCGGCCGGTGGCAGATCGTCAGGCGGATCACCCGGATGCTCGACGGCACCGAGCAGGGTCGTGCGTTGTTGGTGGACGGCATCGCTGGGCGCATCCGTTAGGCAAGCCCGCGCGTATCAGCCGAGGCGGCGGGAGTCGGGCCCGACAGCACGGCGGCTAGACTTCGCGGAAAAGCGTCTATCCGCCGATACGGCAGGGGAGATTAATGGATCTGCGGTGGTCGGAGGAAGACCGGGCGTTTCAAGCGGAGGTGCGGGATTTTCTCGACCAAAAGCTGACCCCGGAGCTGCGGCGCGCGGGTCGGCTGATGACCAGCGTCTACGCCGATCACGAGGCCAGCATGGCGTGGCAGGCGATTCTGCATGAGCGGGGTTGGGCGGCGCCCGCGTGGCCGGTGGAGCACGGCGGCTGTGATTGGAGCCTGACCCAGCACTACATCTTCAGCCGCGAGTCGACGCTTGCCGGTGCACCGTCGTTGTCGCCGATGGGAATCCGGATGGTCGCGCACGCCATCGTCCGGTACGGAACGGACGCACAGAAGGACTACTTCTTGCCCCGGATTCTCACCGGTGAGGTGTTCTTCTGTCAGGGGTACTCCGAGCCGGAAGCCGGATCGGACTTGGCCGCTTTGTCGATGGCCGCCACCGTCGACGGTGACGACCTGGTCTGTACCGGCAGCAAGATCTGGACCACCCACGCCGGCGAGGCGAACTGGATGTTCGCCCTGGTACGGACCTCCCGGACCGCCAAGAAGCAGCAGGGCATCACGTTCGTGCTGATCGACATGACCTCGCCCGGCATCGAGATTCGGCCGCTGGTGATGACCTCCGGGGAAGAGATCCAGAACCAGGTGTTCTTCGACGAGGTGCGGGTCCCCAAGACCAACGTCATCGGAGAGATCGACAGCGGCTGGACCGTCGCGAAGTACCTGCTCGAATTCGAGCGCGGCGGCGGCGCGGTGGCCCCGGGCCTGCAGGTGGTGGCCGAGGAGATCGCCACGGCGGCCAAGGACCAGCCGGGACCGCGCGGTGGCAAGCTCGCCGACGACGACGCCTTCATGCGCAAGCTGGCGGACGCGCGGATTCGCGCCGAGGTATTGGAGATCCTGGAATACCAGGTGCTCACCGCCGTCGCCGAGGGGCGTAATCCCGGAGCGTCGTCGTCGATGCTGAAGATCTTGGGCACCGAGTTGAGCCAGGAACTGACCGCGCTGGCGTTGGAGGCGGCCGGACCGCGCGGACGCATCTATCAGCCGCATGTCACCGCGCCTGGAGGGCCGATCGCCGACTACCAGCCGCCCGCCGACGGATATGCGTCTGGCGAACCGTGGCAGGCGGTGGCTCCCCTGCGCTACTTCAACGACCGGGCCGGCTCGATCTACGCCGGTAGCAACGAAATTCAGCGGAATATTCTGGCCAAGGCGGCATTGGGGCTCTAATGGACTTCAACGTGAACACTGAGCAGCAGATGCTGCGTGACGGCATCACCAAGTTCCTCGCCGCGCGCTACGACCTCGAGACGAGCCGCGCCGCGGCCAAGACCGGAGCCGGCTGGCAGCCCGAGATCTGGCGCGCCTTCGCCGGTGAACTGGGCATCCTTGGCGCGACACTCCCCGAAGAGTTCGACGGAATTGGCGGCGGCGCAGTCGAACTCATGGTCATCACTGAGGCGCTCGGGCATGCGCTGGTGATTGAGCCCTATGTCGACACTGTGGTGGTCGCCGGCGGTCTGCTGCACCGCTCCGGCAGCCCGGTCGCAGCCGGCGTGCTCAAGGAGCTGGTCGCCGGTACCGCGGTGGCGGCCCTGGCCGCCGCGGAGCCGGGTTCGGCCGACCGGTGGCAGGATGCGGAGACCCTGGCGCGCCCCGATGGGGACGGCTGGGTGCTGAACGGCTCGAAGATCATGGCTGTGGCGGCACCGCTGGCCACGCACCTGCTGATCACCGCCCGCATCGAGGGTGAAGACGGAATCTCGCTGTTCCTCACCGAGGCCGACGCCGCGGGAATCACCCTGCATCCGTATCGCACCATCGACGACCGCAGCGCGGCCGACATCACCTTCACCGATCTGCGGCTCGGCGCCGACGCCCTGCTGGGCGAGCGTGGCGGTGCGTGGCCGTCATTGGCGCAGGCCCGGGACGAGGGCGCCGCGGCGATCTGCTCCGAGGCGGTGGGCTGCATGCGGAAAGTCTTGGCGGACACCGTCGAGTACTGCAAGCAGCGCCAGCAGTTCGGGCAGCCCATCGGCAGCTTCCAAGTTCTGCAACACCGGATGGTCGACATGTTCATGGAGGTGGAGCAGTCGGCTGCCGCGGTCTACCTGGCGATCCTCAACCTCGAGGCCGACGAGGCAACCCGGGCCCGTGCGGTGTCGGCCGGCAAGGCCACCATCGGCCGGGCGGCCCGATTCGTCGGCCAGGAGGCGGTGCAGCTGCACGGCGGGATGGGCATGACCGAAGAGTTGGCGATCGGCCACTACTTCAAGCGGCTCACCGCAATTCAATACGAGTTCGGAACCACCGACGCCCACATCGCCCGCTACGCGGAGCTCACAAAGGCGTAGGCCGACTACTTCCGCAAGTGCTGCGGGCAGTACGCATTGGCGGAGACGGCCGCGAACTTCGCGGCGCCGTCCATCGTCAGCCCGGGATTGTCGGCCGTGAGTTGTTTGACGACCTGCAAACCCGTCTCGCCGTTGTTGGCCATGCTGCAGACGGCATGGCCGGCCACAATGGCCTGATCGCTACCGGCGAAGGTGAGCCCCGCGGCTCGTAGGTCAGACAGGAAAGCGGCGTCACCGCCGTCGCCGTCGCCGGGATCCGCGTACGCCGGCGCGGCGCACCCGATGACGGCGGCAATGCCCAAGATCGCTAACACGCTGCGCATATCGTTCCTCCTACGTTGCATGCTGTGCAATCCCCCTACTGCGACGTGATGAGACGGGCGATCTCGATGTAGAGGGGAATGCCGATGGTGACGTTGTAGGCGAATGTCAGACCCAGCGATGCGGCCAACGGCAGGCTGGGACTGGCTTCCGGGATCGCCAGTCGCTGGATCGCCGGCACCGCGATGTACGACGCCGCGGCGCACAGCACGGCGAACAGAACGTACGTGCCCAGCTGGAAATGGACGCCGGTCAGCTGCGAGTAGGTGTGTGCGACAAACAGACCCAGCGTTGCGAAGAGGTTGGGAGCCAGCAGGCCGAAGAGGATGAAACCACGGCCGGCGGACTTCAGGTCCTTCAGCTTGCGCGCCGCGGTCAACCCCATCTCGAGTAGGAAGAGGCACAACACGCCCTGGAACGCGGTGACGAAGACCGGGTCGTCCACACCGGTGACCTTCGAGCCCTGCAGGCCACTGATGAAACCGATCGCGATGCCACCGAGCAGCAGGCAGATGCCCGGGTTGAGGAAGACCTCTCGCACCAGTTCCCGGCTGATCAGGCGCCCGTTCGAGGCCACCCCGGTCTCCACGCGACGCTCGGGGCTCGTCTCGATGGCCAGGCCGCCGGTGGGGTCACCGGCCTGCGTGGCGCCCACGGCTGTCGGGACCGAAACGGCCGGCACCGTGTAGCCCGGCTCGTGGGGCATGTTGCCCGACGCGTCCATACCGCGGTGGCGCAACCGGGCGACCAGGAACAGCGCCACCAAGCAGCCGGGGATCTCCATGATGGCCAGCATGACCGGCATGTAGGCGTCGAAGGCCATGCCGATGGTGGCCAGTACGCCCATGCAGGTGGCGAAGGTTCCGGCCGAATCGGAGCCGTAGTAGCCCGCGACCGTTGCGCGGTCGACTTCCCGCATCTTGGTCAGGTACTTCAGCAACAGGTAGGCGATGGTGCCGATCAGGAAGTTCAGCACGAAGCCGGTGAGCATGAATCCGAGGATTCCGCCGACCTGGGACAGGTCGATGCCGGCGAGCTCCTCGCCCCCGTGCCAGCCGATGGCCAGCAGCAGGTACATCGTCAGGCCCTGATACATCGCGTTCGGAAACTCGAAGGGCACCTTGGCCAGTGCGAGCAGGAAGCCGAAGTAGAAGAACAACAACAGTGGCTTGAACAGGTTGTGCGTGAAGTTCTGCCAGAACTCGAGAAGCATTACTCTCTCTTTTCGGGGAAGGGGGAAGGCTTTTGGCGCCGTTGGTGGGCGTCAGCTGTGGGGTGTTGCGGCTTTCTTGGCGCCCTTGAGGTGCACGGCGTGAACGCCGGGTTTGCGGGACAGTTCGTCAAGCAGTTCGTCGAGTCCGGCCTGATCGACGTTCCAGTGTTGGACCGCCTCGGGTTGGCTCTGCAGCTTGGCGATCACCGCGTCGAGCTTGACCGGAGTCTTGGCCTTGCCGCCCTGGATCCGGATCCGCCCGGAGCCGGCGTTCGCGGTCCGGGGGCTGGCACTGCCCAGGGCACCGCCGGCCATGCTGCCCAGTGCCGCCTGGTTGAGCAGGCCGCCGGCCATTCCCGCGGCCGGGGCGGCAGCCAGGCCCGCGGCGGGCGCGCCGGTGGCCGCCAGCCGGATCGCCGGGCTGGCAGAGGCCCAGCTCGGCGGGACAGACAGGTTGCCCACCAGGTTCGCCTCCGACATGGTGGCCGACACCGTCGAGGCAAGACCTGCGGAGGCGGCTCCGGCACGAAGCCCGGCGCCGAGCCCGCTGAGCGGCAGGCCTTCGAAAACCCGGCCTATCGGAGTTCCGAACTTGAGGAAGTTCTGGATCGGGAAGTTCACCAGCAGCGAGACGTCGTTGAATGGTGTGGTCAGCCCCGCCGGACCCTTGAAGGCGGCGAACAGCGACGCGAAGTTGGCTGGAGCACTCGGGTTGCCGGTCAGCTGGACGAGCAGGTTGTTGACGAAGGTGTTGTACTGGGTCGCCAGGTCGGCCAGGAAATCCAGGATCGAGTTGCTGCCCGAGGTGGCTACCGCCGACCCCGTGCTGGCCGCCGAGGTGGCTGCGGCGGTCCCGGTGGTGGTCTGCGGAGGCTCGGTGAACGCGGTGATCTTGGTGGCCGCGGCGGCCGATGCGGCATAGGTCTGCATCGCAGCGGCGTCCTGCGCCCACATCTCCAGGTACTGGGCTTCGTTGGCCGCGATGGCCGCGAGATTCTGGCCGAGGAAGTTCGTGGCGTACAGCATCTGGTTCTGGGTCCGGTTGGCCGTGACGACTTCCGGCGGAACGACCGCCGCGTGCGCCGCTTCGTAGGCGGTGGCCGCGGCCTGCGCCTGGGCGGCCGCCTGCGCCGCGGTGGCCGCGGTCGTCGACATCCAGGCGGTGAAGGGCTGGGCGGCCGCCGTCATCGCCGCCGCCGACGGACCGGTCCACGATTCACCGGTCAGCGAGGCGAGCACCGCGTCGTATTCAGATGCCGCGGTGCTTAATTCGCTGGCGAGACGACCCCACGCCGTGGCGGCGGCAATCAGCGGCCCGGAGCCGGGGCCGGCGTACATGTTGGTCGAGGTGATTTCCGGCGGGAGAAAAGAGAAGTACATTTCGACACCCTTATCTGGTCGAGTGCGACTGAGTCGGCTGGGGGAGGCCACGTTTCGTCATCGCGGGGTCATTCGTCGAGTGCCGGAATGACGATGATGGTGGCCGCCGCGGGATCGGCTTCACCGGGCGGAATGGGGCCGAAGGCATCGGACCCGCCGCTGTTGCGCAGCGACCGGGTCGCCGCGCCGACGGACTGGGTCGCGGTGCCGCCCAGGCCGCGGCCCAACAGGCTGGACAGTGCCATCTCGCCGAACATGGCGTCCTGACCGGCGACGGCCGCCATCGGGGCGGCCTCCAGGGTTGCCGGCAGTGACGAAGCCATGCTGACCAACTTGGTCGCGGGTGCCGCAACTGTCCATGATGCCGGCACCGAGAGCTTGCCGACCGACGCCGCGTTGCCCAGTACACCTGTGGCACTGCTCAGGCTTGCCGCCGGTAGTGCTGTTTGTGCGAGCGGTGCCAGCGGCAGCAGCGCTCCGGTAATGGCTTTCGGGCCGGCGAAGAAGGACTGCGCAGCCATCGAGTTCATGATCCAGGAGTACAGCTGCCCGAACGCCAGCCAATAGCCACCGGGGATCGTCGACCAGCCGAGCGGGGTTGTGGGCCCGGTCAGTGTAGAAAAGATCAAGTTCCAGTTGGCTAAGAGATCCGATGGTGTTGTCGCCGCCGCGGTCCCCATGGGGTTGGAGACCAGCGACTGCAGTGCCTGGGGCATCGCATTCAGCAGCTGGGAGACCTGCTGCGAGATGTTGGAGGCCGCCGAGTTTCCGGTTGCCTCTGCCGTCGCTGCCAACTGGTTGGCCGCGCCGGCCGGATTGGTGGTCTCCGGGGGCTGGCTGAACGGGCTGAGCTGCGTTGCCGCCGCGGCCGAGCCGGCGTAGCCGTACATCGCCCCCGCGTCCTGCGCCCACATCTCCGCGTAGTGAATCTCGGTGGCTGCGATCGCCGGCGTGTTCTGCCCGAGGAGATTCGTCGCGATCAGGGTTACCAGCTGCATCCTGTTCGCTGCCACCACCGGCGGTGGCACGGTGGCCGCGAAGGCCGCCTCGTAGGCTGCTGCCGCGGCGCGGGCCTGGTTGGCTGAGAGTTCGGCTTGGGCGGCGGTCGTGCTCATCCAGGTCACGTACGGCTCGGCTGCGGCGGCCATCGAAGTAGACGACGGGCCGGACCATTCGCCCGTAAGGCTCGATACCACGGACTCGTAGGACGAAGCCGCCGAACCCAATTCCGCGGCGAGCGCATCCCAAGCTGAAGCGGCCGCCAGCAGGGGGCCGGAGCCCGCACCCGCGTACATCCGTCCGGAATTGATCTCCGGCGGCAATGCAGCAAAATCCATATCGGGTGACTCCTTACGTCACGCGTCTTGACTGTCGACGCTCGAAACTCGCGTAGAAACCCGAACGCTAGACGGCCGTTGTCTATTCGAGGTTCCTGCGATGTAAACAGCGTGCGACTTTTTCAGTTGATAGTGGTAGCAGTACATCTTCGAAAACTGTTGTGAGGCAGCTGTCATCAGGCTATCCGCGGCGATTCCCCGCTTACATCAAGCTTTTTGACGGCTCTAATGCCCTAATTTCCAAACGAGAGAAATCGCAGCCGATTCGAGTTATCCGGCTGCGTCATCAGCCGGTTTGTCGAATCCGGTCTACGCCTCTACGTTCGGCGAAATTGTTCTTCACAAGCGTCATCTCAGTCGGACTGATCGTACGCAGTGTTTACTGGAAACTAGCTGTCAGCGAACTGGCTCTTCCCTGTCGCTGTACTGCAGGCGTCCTGCCAGGCTTGAAGATCCTCGTACCGAGCCGAAGGTCAGCGGAAGCGGACGTTCATGGTCGCCAGGCCGAAGATCTTCCGGCTCTCGGACTTCGCGGCGACCAAAATGACACCGCTGCGGGTCTCCGGGTCCAGCGACTTGATCCGGCCGCTGAATTCGATGTCGGCGCCTTCCTTGGCGGACACGATCGCGGGCGCGGACAGTCGTACGGCGTAGCGGGTGACCGCGCCCGGGTCGCCGGTCCAGGAGGAGGCGAAGCCCGCGCCCAGGCCCATGGTGAGCATGCCGTGGGCAATCACATCGGGGAGACCGGCCAGCTTGGCGATCTCCTCGTCCCAGTGGATGGGGTTGGCGTCGCCGGCGACACCGGCATAGTTCACCAGGTCCCCCCGGGACAGCCGGGTGTGATGCACCGGCAGTGCGTCGCCGACCTTCACGTCGTCGAAGGAGGGTGTGGCAGGGGTGCGGGTCAGGCCGCCCTCGGAGATCCGGACTTCGCCGGCAGGCCGCACCGTCTTTTCGTAGCGGGCGGCCGATTCGCCGACGTCAAGGATGTTGACGTCGTGCATCATGGCCCGCTGCACCGCGGTCTTGACCTCCGGGCCGATGTCCTCGGCGGTGACACCGACGACGGTGGTGTGCAGGGTGTGCACCACTTCCCCAGCCGTGTCGGTGAAGGTGTTGGTGACGGTGATCAGGTCGCGGCCAGCGATTCGCCGCACCGAGGTCAGCTCGACGTCGATGGTCAGTTCGTCGCCGTCGACGATCGGGCGGTGTTGCTCGAAGACCTCTTCGGTCTGCATGTAGGTGTCGTAGCCGACGACAACGGATTCGAACATGCGCCGGTTGCACGCCATGCCCGGGGTCGAGGTGAACGTCAACGGCGCCACCAGACCCGAGTAGCCCATTTCCGCGGCAGCGGCGACGTCCCAGTGTGCGGGGTGATAGTCCTGCACGGCGCGCGCGTACTCGCGGACCTTCTCCCGGCCGACCACGTAGGTGCCGTCCATCTGGTAGTAGTGGCCGACCCGCGATTCCAGCGCCGACGTCTCTGCTGTGGTCATGAGTTGACTCAACCGTTCTATCGGCTGGTTTGCGGAAAGCCGACTAAAGCACCCTAGCGGGGACCGCGAGCGCGGCGTAGCCGGGCGCTGCGGGTCGCCGCCGTTGGGTCAGCGGGGACCGCGAGCGCGGCGTAGCCGGGCGCTGCGGCCGGTTAGGCCAGGATGGCGGCGAGCGCGGCCCAGCGGCGGTGCCGATGGGCGAACAACAACCGGATGAACAGGCGCGTGCCCAAGCCCTTAACGCCGTCATCGGTCTCGATCTCATCGGTGTAGCGGCAGCGATGCTCATCCACGGGCGTGAACGTCAGCCGATGATTCCAGGTGCGCACCGGCCCGCCGTGCTCATGGGTGTAGATCATCAGATCGTCGAGTTCTTTGATTTCCAGGTGATGAGTCCACGCGGGGATGACCCCGAACAACCACAGCCGTGCCGACGCGGTGGTGCCCACCTCGATGCGATCAGGGGCGCTCAGCCCGGGCAGCGTGAGGGCCGGGGCCAGTACGAATTGCATCAACGCCGGTTTGCGCGCCAGGGCCGCGGCGCGTTCCGCGGAGATCGGTAGCTCGGTGCTCAGGGCCACTGCGCTCACGTCGGGTTCCCCATTGCCCACCTCAAGTAGCCGTCCTGCAATTCCAGGCCAGACTAGCCACGTCGACGCTGTCTCGGCGATGGGAGTGGTGCGGGCGCCGGGCTAGTGCGCGAGCGTCACCCCGCGCTCGAAGATCCGAGTCAGTGTCGGCACGATGCTGTGGCGCGGCACCGTGCCCCGCGCGGCCTCGCTGCAGGCCTTGACCAACATGCCGAACAGTGCCACCCGAATCCATTCCGCGCTGATGTCGGGATCGAAGACACCTTCTTGCTGGCCGCGCACGATGAGTTCGAGAATCGGCGCGGAGTTCGGCAGGTTCTCGGCGGGGATGTCGCGAAGTACGGCGGGGTCGGCGAACAGGAACACGATCCGATCGCCTTCGGGAACCAGTGTGGTGATCACGCGTCGCATCGCGTCGATCGCCGAGCCCTCGGTGGTCGCCGCGGCTGCGAGGATGTCGCTGATGACGCGGATCGAGTCGAGCGTGGTCTCGTAGATCAGCCGATCCCGGTCGCTGAAGTAGCGGTGCAGGGTCGAGCGGGCGACCTGAGCGGCCGCGGCGATCTCCGGCAGCGTGGCGGTGCGGTCGCGGGCCAGGACCGATGCCGTCGCGTCGAGGAGGGCGGCCCGGGTGCGGGATTGCGCCCCGGTGAGTTCAGGGTGATGCTCGTTCACGATTCCCATGATAACCACAGCATAGTCCCGTAATGAGATGTTGACGTCTCATTACGAGACGTTTAGCATTCCTAATCAGCTGTCCAGGCCACCGGGGTACTGGCTGTTGCGACGGATTGGGGGCCGGCGTCGGCGATGAACTGGAATATGTTCGGCACGAACTGGCACCTGTTCGGCGATCTCGCGGCGGTCGTCTTCATCGCGTTGTTGGCCTTCGCCACCGGCCTGTTCCTCTATATCCGGCAGCTGCGAAGCCGGCCCCCGCTGCCGATCAGTGAAGGAAACGGCGCCCGGAGGGCGGTGCTGACCAAGCTCCGCAAGCGCCAAGCCATGTCGCGCGACGAACTGGAGTTCGCGACCCGCGCCGTCACCGACCTGCGCACACCGCTGGCCTTCTGTATGCCCGCCGCCACGTTCTCACTGGGCTGCCTCTATGTGCTGGGCAGCCTGGAACAACTCCACGGCGCCACCCCGTCGGAACGAACGTTCATCGGGGTGATCCCGATGCTCGGCTCGTTGAATATGACCGCCCAGATCGTGCGGGTCAGGAAGCTGAAGAAGCTGCTTCCGGCGGCGTCGAAAGTGGAAGCCGAGTGAGTCCGCCGCCGCGCAGGTCGATGCTGGCGCGCACCTGGATGCCGCTGGCCGCCGTCATCGCCCTCAGCCTGGGCGGGCTGTCGATGTGGAAGGTTCACCAGATGTCCGCTCCGGGGCCGGTGCTGATGGTCAATCCACCCCAGGCGCCCGAACAGTTCAACCCCAAGAAGCTGACCTATGAGGTGTTCGGCTCCGCCGGCGATGGTGCCCTGCTCTCCTACCTCGATATCGACGGGCACCCCCACACCGTCGAATTGGACGGCCTGCCTTGGACGCATGACGAGACGACGATGCTGACAGTGGTCTCCGGCAGCATCTCGGTGCAGGTAAGCGGCGACTTCGTCGGCTGCCGGATCCTGGTCGACGACGTGATCCGCGACGAGCACACCAACACCCATGCCAACGCCGACATCACCTGCCGAGTGAAGTCCGCATGAGCGAGCATCCCGAGCAGCGTCCCCTCGTCGCACGTATCGTCCGCCTGCTGGCTATACCGATCATCGTCTGCTGGGGCTTGCTGGCCATGACCACGAACACCTTTGTGCCCCAGGTGGAGAAGGTCGCCGAGGAGCTCGCCGGTCCGATGGTGCCGACCTATGCGCCGTCGCAGGCAGCGATGCTGGCGATCGGCGAGAAGTTCGAAGAGTCCACCTCGACCAGCATGACCATGCTGGTGCTCGAAGCGGACCGCCCGCTGGCCGCCCAGGACCACCGCTACTACGACGACCTGGTGCGCACGCTGGGCGCCGACACCGAGCACGTCCAGTACGTGATGGACACCTGGGGCAAACCGATCACCGCCGCCGGCGCCCAGAGTCTCGACGGCAAGGCCGCCTACGTGTTGCTGCGGCTGGCCGGTGACATCGGCCAGATGCAGGCCAATGAATCCGTTGCCGCCGTGCGGCATACCGTCGCGACCTCCGACCCGCCGGCGGGGCTCAAGGTCTATGTCAGCGGCGCAGCGCCCCTGGCCGCCGACACGGTGGCGACGGCGAATTCGAGCCTGAACAACATCACGATCGCCACGATCTTCCTGATCATCTTCATGTTGCTGCTGGTCTATCGCTCCTTCATCACGATGCTGGTCCCGCTGTTCGGGGTGCTGATCCTGATGTTGGTCGCCAAGGGCGTCATCGCGACCCTCGGGCATTTCGGCTACATCCAGCTGTCGTCGTTCGCGGTGAACATGGTCGTCTCACTGACCCTGGGTGCGGGGACGGACTACGGCATCTTCTTGATGGGCCGTTATCACGAGGCGCGACTGAACGGCGAAAGTCGGGAAGACGCGTATTACACCGCCTACCGGGGGGTTTCGCACGTGATCGTGGGCTCCGGGCTGACGATTGCCGGTGCGGCTTACTGCCTGAGCTTCGCGCGGCTGAACTACTTCAACACCATGGGGCCCGCGGTGGCCATCAGCATGGTGCTGACCGTCGTGGGCGCCCTGACGCTCGGCCCGGCGATCCTGTGTGTCGGCAGCTTGTTCGGGCTGTTCGACCCGAAGCGAACCGTCAAGGCGCGGCTATACCGCCGGATTGCGACCAGCGTGGTGCGCTGGCCCAAGCCGATCTTGACCGCCAGTGCCGCACTGGTGACGGTCGGGGCAGTATTCGTGCCGACCTACCAGGTCAGCTTCGACGACCGCACCTATCAGCCGCGCAACTCCGCCGCCAACCTGGGATTCGCCTCAGCCGACCGCCATTTCGCCAAGAGCAAGCTGTTCTCCGAAATGCTGATGGTCGAGTCGGATCACGACATGCGCAATTCGGCGGACTTCATCTCACTGGACCGGGTGGCCAAGGCGCTGATCCGCCTGCCCGGCGTGGCCATGGTGCAGAGCATCACCAGGCCGATGGGACGCGCGCTGGAGCACGCTTCGCTGCCCTACCTATTCACCGTGCAGGGCAGTGCCAACGGCCTGCAGCTGCCGTTCACCCGGGAACAGAACGCCAACACCGAAAAGCAAGCCCAGATCATGGGGCACACCGTCGAGGTTCTGCAGACCACGATCGCCTTGACCCAGAAGCTTTCCGACGAAATGCATTCCACGGTGCTGACCATGGAGGAGATGCAGGCCCTCACCGAACAGATGGATGAGCAGCTGTCCAATCTGGACGACTTCATGAGGCCGATCCGCAGCTACTTCTACTGGGAGCCGCACTGTTACGACATCCCGATCTGCTGGGCGTTCCGGTCGCTGTGGGACATGATGGACAGCGTCGACAAGCTGGCGGAGAACATCAAGAACGCGGTCACGTCGCTGGAAGTCGTCGACTCCTTGCTGCCGCAGATGGTCGCGCAACTGAACATCATGGCCGAAGACCAGATCGCTCTGCGATCTCTGATCGTGAACACCTACGGCCCCTCCAGTATTCAGGCTGAGAACACCGACCAGACCTTCGACGACATGATCAACGTCGGCAACGACTTCGACGCCTCCCGCAGCGACGACTTCTTCTACATACCCCGGCCTGCCTTCGCAAACGAGGACATCAAGACCGGTATGCAGCTGATGATGTCTCCCGACGGCAAGGCCGCGCGGTTCATCGTCACCCACGAGGGAAACGCCATGGGCCCCGAAGGCATCGAGCACGTCGAGAAGTTTCCGGACGCCATCAAGATCGCCCTGAAGGAGACCTCGCTGGCCGGCGCGAAAATCTACATCGGCGGATCCGGCTCGAACAACAAAGACATTCAGCAGTACTCACGATCGGATCTGCTGATCGCCGCGATCGCGGCCTTTGTGCTGATCTTCCTGATCATGCTGGTGATCACCCGAAGCCTGGTCGCGGCGTTGGTGATTCCCGGCACCGTGGCCTTCTCCTACGCCGGAGCATTCGGGCTATCGGTATTGATCTGGCAGCACCTGATCGGGCTGCACCTGCACTGGCTGATCCTGCCGCTGACATTCATAATCCTGGTGGCCGTGGGCTCGGACTACAACCTGCTGCTGATAGCCCGGCTCAAAGAGGAACTCCCGGCAGGGCTGAACACCGGCCTGATCCGGGCCCTGGGCAGCACCGGCGGGGTGGTGACCTCGGCGGGTCTGGTGTTCGCCTTCACCATGCTGGCCATGCTCGCCAGTGATCTGCGCACCATCGGCCAGCTCGGTTCCACCGTTTGCATCGGTCTGCTGCTCGACACCTTGATCGTGCGTTCGTTCATCGTGCCGTCGCTGGTGCGGATCTACGGGCCGTGGTTCTGGTGGCCGACGATCGTGCGGCAACGGCCACTGCGGCCGATCTAGTTGTTGGTGGTTGGTGGTGCTTGGGGTTGGAAGGGTTGGTACCACCACCAGTGGGCGCGTTCGCCGGTGGGTCCGGGGCAGGGTGTGACGG